>JAFGIH010000379.1 GCA_016929985.1 Thermoleophilia bacterium
CGCCACCGTGGTCGCGCTCGTCCTGGGCGTTCCCCTGGCGTACCTCCTGGCGCGCAGGGAGTTCCCCGGGAAGAACATCGTGGAGGGGATCATCGACCTCCCCATCATCATCCCGCACACGGCGGCCGGTGTGGCGCTGATCATGGTCTTCGGCCGCCGGGGACTGCTGGGGGAACCGCTGGCTCAGGCGG
This sequence comes from Thermoleophilia bacterium, assembly GCA_016929985.1. The sequence goes on from JAFGIH010000379.1 coordinate 192, forward strand.
GGCTCTTCTTCACCGAGAACTTCGCGGGCATCGTGGTGGCCATGCTTTTCGTGAGCCTTCCACTGCTGGTCGACACCGCCCGCGAGACGTTCGCCCTGGTGGATAGGCGCCTGGAGGGCGTGGCCCGCACGCTGGGCGCGACTCCCTGGTCTGCGTTCAGGCGGGTGACTCTGCCCCTTGCCTGGCGGGGGATCGGCGCCGGCGCAGTGATGATGTGGGCTCGGGGCATCAGTGAGTTCGGCGCCGTGGTGTTGCTCGCGTACAACCCCAAGACCATATCCGTACTCATCTACGAGCGCTTTGGCGCGTTCGGACTCGACGCCGCCGTGCCCGTCACGGCCCTCCTACTGATCCTCGCGCTGGTGATCCTGGTGGTCGTCCGTGCTGTGCTCCTGCCCAGGCGGCGGGTGGGCCGCTACGACCGCGGCGGCCGGCCATGATACGGATCGAGGGATTCCGCGTCCGGGCGGGCGACTTCTCGCTTGCCATCGACGACCTCTACGTCGCCCGCGGGGAGTACCTCATGGTCCTGGGCCCGACCGCGTCGGGTAAGACGGTGCTGCTCGAGACGCTAGCCGGGCTGCGCCGTCCACAGGAGGGTCACGTGCGGCTCGGCGAGCGAGACGTGACAGCTGAGGCGCCGGAGAAGCGGGGCGTCGGACTTGTCTATCAGGACTACGCCTTGTTCCCGCATCTCACCGTGGCTCGCAACATCGGTTTCGGTCTGCGGACTCACGGGGGCGCAGGGGATCACACGGAGCACGTGCGTCAGTTGGCGGCGTTGCTCCATATCGACGGCCTGCTGGATCGGTATCCCGAGGGACTCTCCGGCGGGGAACAGCAGCGGGTGGCGCTGGCCCGGGCGCTCGCCACCCGACCGGAGGTGTTGCTGCTGGACGAGCCGCTCTCGGCTCTCGACGGGCCCACCCGGTCGGAGCTGCAGGGCGAGCTGAAGCGGCTTCACGAGGAGCTGGGAACGACGGTGGTGCACGTGACACACGATCTGGATGAGGCATTGGCCCTGGGCGACAGGATGGCCGTTCTCATGGGCGGAAGGGTCCGCCAAATTGGCACTCCCCTGGAGGTGACCCGTCATCCCGTGGACACGGAGGTCGCCCGTCTGGTCGGCATGGCCAACGTCTTCAGAGTTGCGACGGTGGAGTGCGACGCGCAGCCGATCGCGAAGGAAGCACCGGTGCGAGTGTTTCTGGAGAACGGGCAGGAGGTCTTCGCAAGGATGGGTCCGGCGGTCGGTCCCCTGGAGCGGCTCTCGGCGGTGATCCCCGCCGACGAGATCGAGTTGTGGCCGCCTCCTGGCGGGTCGGGACGAGTGCTCGCGAACCAGGACGAGGACGACGCCACGTCGCGCGCGACCATTCTGGACGGGACGCTAGGCGCGGTGCAGATCCAGAGCACCTACGCCGCGGTGGGGATCGAGGTTCCGCCCGAACGGACTGGAGTCGCTTCGCTTAGAATCACCGTGCATGTTCCGCGGCCGCAGGTCGAGAGGCTGGGGCTGGTCGCCGGTCTGCACGTGCTCCTCCGCATCCCCTGGACCGCCGTCCACCTGTGCAGTGACGCTGACCGTACCGCCACCGGCGCGTAGCCGTCGGACAGAGTCCGCGTCCCGGCTATTCGTTAGGGAACATGTCGGGCCGGAGACCGATGTTCACGATGCTGCAGGCTTGTATGGGGTCCAACCCCGCGGCTTTGGCCTCCGCTACCAGCTCTTCGTCCTCAGAGCCAGGGTTGAGGAAGAACTCCCTCGGCGTCTTCTGTGCGATGTCGGCGAGCATGCGTCTGCCGATCTTCGCGGGCACATACATGGAGATGCGGTCGATCGGTCCGGGGACGTCGGCGATGGAGGCATAGCAGCGCAGTCCCTCCACCTCGTCGGCGCTGGGATTGACGGGATAGACGGTCCATCCCCCCTGCGCGAAAGCCCGCACAGCCTTGTTGCCGTACTTGCTCCTGTCTGTCGAGGCCCCCACGATCGCGATACTCTGGCTCATATTCACATCTCCGGGAACAGCGGGTGATCGCACTGTGCCGAACGCGGTACCCGTGAAGTCGGCCCAGGCATGGTCTGCGGGGAATGTATCACATCGGGTCCGGTGCGGGCCGGGCGCACCGTGGTATCATATCCTGCCTTTCAGGCTTGCCATTTTGCGGGATATCGGACTGGAGATACCTTGAAAGAAGACATACATCCGAAATACGTGGAGAGCAAGGTCACTTGCTCGTGCGGTGAGACGTTCACTACTCGCTCGACCCTACCCGAGATCAAGGTCGAAGTCTGCTCTGCCTGCCATCCGTTCTACACGGGCAAGCAGAAGCTGGTCGACACCGCCGGCCGGGTGGAGAGGTTCAACAAGAAATACCGCCGCGCCGAGACGAGTAAGTAGCCAAGGCATCGTTCACCAACGAGCCTCAGATCTGGTTGTGCCTGCCGAGCTCAAGGTAACGCTCCTCCAATTCACCCCGCTGCCCGAGCGGGCGGTGGCTTCGGCTGGGCGCCTCTGCTATGCGCCTGTGAGCGCAGCCGAACTCAAGACCGCCATGAGTGACGACGACGTGCGTCGCCTGGTGCGCGGTCTGGTGCGCTCCGGGCATATGAGCGCGCTCGAGCACGCCGGCTTCACCTTCGCTATCGACGGCATATCGAGGGCTTGCTCGCACCAACTGGTTCGGCACCGGGTCGCCTCGTACAGCCAGCAGTCGCAACGCTACGTCCGCTTCAGCAACGACGGCGGTTTCGTCGTGCCGCCCCGCATTGCCGCCTCCCCCGAGGCCAAGGCGATCTTCCTGGAGGCCATGGACAACGCGCGCCGCTCCTACGAGCGGCTCGTGGAGCTCGGCCAGGCTGAAGAGGGGCGCAGCAACGAGTCGGTTTTCGAGGATGCCCGTTTCGTCCTCCCCAACGCCGCCGAGACCAAGATCGTGGTCACCATGAACGCGCGGGAGCTTAGGCACTTTTTCTCGGTCCGCTGCTGCCGTAGGGCGCAGTGGGAGATCAACCGCCTCTCCTGGACTATGCGCCACTTGGTGCTGGGGGTCGCCCCGCTCCTGTTCGAAGGCACGGGACCGGGCTGCATGACCGGTGGCTGCCCGGAGGGCAAGATGACGTGCGGCCAACCCTACACTGAAGAGGAGATCCTCACGCTGGATCTTGCACGGTCAGTGTCAGATTCGAGTGCAGAGTGAGCGACTCCGATCGGGTGGGCCGCGATCGGGTGGACTCCATGGGGGTGGCGTCCGAGCCGACAGGGGATGAGCGCATAGCCGTGGAAGTGCCGGTTCTTGCGGCCGGAGCATCGGAAGAGGCTGAAGACACGACGACTTGTCTGCCCAGTCAGACCTACGGGGGACAGGCGGTCATCGAGGGCGTCATGATGCTCGGCCGCACCTCATGGGCTATCGCCGTGCGTAGACCGTCCGGCGGCATAGCTCGCGCCGTCTACCCTCTCGAGAAGCTGGGGACCCGCCATCCCTGGCTGAAGTGGCCCGTCATACGGGGCGTCATCGGCATGTACGAGTCGATGGCGCTGGGCATCAAGGCCTTGGGTATCTCAGCCAACGTGGGCCTGGAAGATCCCGACGCGCCCGATGCCGGCCAGGATTCGATCATCAGCGAGGCCCCACTGTCCGCCGCCGCGGCTTCGACGGAGGAGGGCTCCGCGGCTACGTCCGCGGCGGCCACAGCCTCCGGCACAGACTCCGGGCCCGCAAAGCCTGCCGAGGCTCCGGCCTTCGGCTGGAAGGAGCTCACCGTGACCGTGATCGTGGCGGTCATCTTCGCGGTGGGGCTGTTCGTGGTGCTGCCCCTGTTCTTCGTCAAGTACTTCGAGGAGACGTTCTCCAACCCGTTCATCTTCAACCTGGTGGAAGGCGTCATCCGCATCGTCATCTTCCTGCTCTACATAGTCGTGATCTCGCTGCTCCCCGACCTGCGCAGGGTCTTTATGTACCACGGCGCCGAGCACAAGATCATCCACTCCTACGA
>JAFGIH010000380.1 GCA_016929985.1 Thermoleophilia bacterium
CGAACAGAGCGGCCCAGGCGGGTCGGTGAAAGGAACGGACATAGTATGTACACGTGTAAGTATCCACATCTCTTCGCGCCGATCCGCCTGGGCGGCACCCTCTTCCGCAACCGGCTCTTCAACGCGCCGGTGGGCTACGAATACCTGACTTCCAGGAACTTCCCACTCGACGAGACCATTGCCTTCTACGAGCGCAAGGCCATGGGGGGAGCGGCGACGGTGAACATCGGCTCGGCGGCGGCCGACAGCAAGCGGGGCGTTATCGGGCTCAGCAACCTCTATCTGGACGACCCGGAGTCACTGCCACCCATCTACCGTCTGGCCTCGGCCATACGGCGGCATGGAGCGGTCGCGGCCATCGAACTGTCACACTTCGGCGCGAACTCCTACATCTGCGCGCAGAGAGGCAATCAGATCTACGGAGCCGTGGATGGGCAGAACGCTCTGGGGCAGTACGTCCCCGCCATGCCCGAGGAGGTCATCGAGGAGACTATCGAGGCCTTTGGCAACGCCGCGGCCTACGCGAAGTTCTGTGGTTTCGGCATGGTGACCATCCACGCCGGGCACGGCTGGCTGTTGAACCAGTTCATGGACCCCAATGTGAACGATCGTAAGGACAAGTGGGGTGGAAGCCTCGAGAACCGCTGCCGTTTCCTGCTCGAGATCGTCAAAACCATCAGGAAGACGTGCGGTTCTGACTACCCCATCGACGTGCGCATCAGCGGCGCGGCCTGCTATGAGGGCGGGTACGGCATCGACGAGGGCATCAAGATCGCGAAGCAACTAGACGGCAAGGTCGACCTCATACACGTCTCCGCCGGGAGTCACGAGGTGGCCGAGGTGTTCACCGTCACACATCCCAGCATGTTCCTCCCCGACGGCGTGAACGTCGTGTACGCGGCCGAGATCAAGAAGCACGTCAAGACTCCGGTGGCGACGGTCGGAGCGCTCAACGACCCCGAGTTCATGGAAGAGATCATCGCCTCGGGCAAGGCCGACGTGGTACTGGCGGCCCGGGCCTTCATGGCCGATCCCGACCTTCCCAACAAGGCGCGGGCCGGCAAGACCGACGAGATCAGGCCCTGCATCCGCTGCTTCGAATGCTTCGCGGGCATCACCACCAAGCGCCAGTACCGTTGCGCCGTGAACCCCGAGATCGGTTTTGAGCAAGACTCCCGGCATGCTCTGCCCGCGGCTACCTCGAAGACCGTTCTGGTAGCCGGCGGTGGGGTCGCCGGCATGCAGGCTGCGCTGACCGCTGCGGAGCGCGGTCACAGGGTGGTGCTCTGCGAGAAGAGCGACCGCTTGGGCGGCGTGCTGCGCTGCGAGGAGAAGGTGCCCTTCAAGCGGCTGCTCGGCGAGTACCTCGACTACCAGGCCAGGATGATCTCCCGGGCGCCGATAGACGTGCGGCTGAGCACCGCGGTTACGCTCGAGGTCGCGCAGGCGGCCGGGGCGGAGGTCATCATCGCCGCGGTCGGTGCCGAGGCGTGTGTTCCGCAGATCCCAGGCATCGACAGGCCGAACGTGCTCGGGGCTGAGGAGGCGTATCTCTATCCCGAGAAGGTGGGTTCGGCTGGGGCGAGTGCCGGCGCGGGCAGACGGGTGCTCATTCTTGGCGGCGGCCTAGTGGGCATCGAGCTGGCCATCTTCCTTTCGGGACTAGGCCACAAGGTCACTATCATGGAGATGATGGAGACCCTCAGCGACGGGGGGAACCCGGTCCACGGCCTCGCTCTCATCAACGAGATCAAGAGGTACGACATCCAGGCCTCAACCTCCACTAAAGCTTTAGAGGTGATAGAGCAGGGCGTCGTCGGCGAGTACGTGGGCAATGCCTACACGTTGCCGTCCTGCCCGACAGTGCAGGCGGCGGTGTTGAACTCCAACAGCTTCAACAGGGTGGTGAGGGCCGACGCCGAGCCGGGCAGCAGGAAGCTCTACGAGGCCGATACGATCATCTACGCCACGGGCCGGCAGCCGCTTCAGGCCGAAGCTGATGCGCTGCGCTTCTGCGCGCCGGAGTTCTACCAGATCGGCGACTGCACCATCGCGAGGAACATCCTGGAGGCGTCGCGCATGGGGTTCGCCATCGCCCGCGATCTGTGAAGTCCGCCGCGTAGGGCGCCGGAGCCCGGCGCCCTACGCGGCGGATCGAAGTCGACTACAGCCCAGACAGCAGGTTGACGACCTTCTCCGTGTCCTCCGCCGAGTCCACTCCGATGTGCACAACGAATTTGGTCCCGAGCGCGGCCGCCGAGAAGCCTCTCATGTTGAGCCCCGCGTCCCCCACTGCCTTAGCCAACTTCGCTGCGGCGCCGGGCTCATTCGGTCCCTCGGCGCGGATCGAATGCAGCCTGGAAGTGACTGAAAACCCCACTGCCGCTGCCGCTCGTACTTCCCGGTCGCCACGCAGCGGCGTCACGAACACCACGGCTGTACCGGGGTTCTCTGGGGAGCGGCGAGCGATGATGAAGTCGAGATCAGCTCCGGCGTTGGTGAGGGCTGAGAGCTTGGCCGCCAATTCCCCAGGCTTGTCATCGACGCTTGCCGCCCATACGTCCTCTCGTTGAACGAGCAAGTCCACGATCACTCCTTTCCGAGGTGTGAGCACCGGCTCGACGGCCTACACATACCCATATCGTCTCCGGGCCATGCTCGCCAGAGGGTCGGGAGAAGGCCTTGGTGAACGTGTTGGCGTCCAACGCATCGATCGTTACCCCGTGTAAGGCAGCGGCCACCCGCGACCTCTGGGGGCCAAAGCTCGCGGCTCAGCAGCCGGCGCTCACAGAGCGGCGCGCTCGGGATCCTCGGCCCAGTCGGAGGTCACGACCTTTGCGTACTCGTCGTTCACGATCGCGCCGAAGGACAGCAGCGCGTCGTAGAGTAACGCGATGGCGAAGACGAACATGGCGATGGCCTCGATGATGTAGAAGGGGTACATGGGGATCTGAAGCACGGCGGTCTCGGCCCCTCTCTCCATGGCCGACTGCGTCTGCAGGATGGCGGCATAGCCCACGGCGGCTGCGGTGGCCGCGCCCAACAGCCCCATGAGACCGAAGACTGAGAACTTCACCGGCCTGGGGAAGTGCTTGACGAAGATCGACATGTTGATGTGGGTCTTCTGCGACTGGGCATAGGCGAACGAGGCCATGACCGTGCACAGCAGCAGGACCTCGGTTATCTCGTATGCGCCACTGATGGGCTTCGTGAACGCCTTGGTCGTGAACACGTCGCCGACATTCAGCATCATGATGGCGAGCAGGCCGGCGTAGCTGATCAGACTCATGATGAAGGTGATCCTTCGTACTGTCCTATCGAGTTTCATCATGGCGTGTTCACCTTACAAGAGGTTCGGAAGAACCAGCACGATCTGCGGGAACAAGTAGATGAGAACGATCGCGAGAAGAATGGTCAGCGCGAACGGGAGGGCACCCTTGTAGATGGTACCCAGCGGGATGTCCTTCGCCACTCCTTGGATGATGAAACAGTTCAGACCCACCGGGGGCGCGATGGCGCCCAGTTCCATCACCAGGATGATGTAGATGCCGAACCAGATGAAGTCCATGCCGTAGCTGTCGACGATGGGCAGGAAGATGGGCACGGTCAGCATGATCATCGGCAGCTCGTCCATAAGCATGCCCAAGACGACGTAGACCACCGTCATCAGTATCAGCACCACTCCGAAGGAGACGTCCAGCGACTGCAGGGCGTCGGCGAGCATCATGGGCATCTTGGTGATGGCCAGGAAGTTCGAGAACACGCTGGCCCCGATGACAATGAGAAAGGTCATCCCGAAGGTGGTGACGGTGTTCTTCAGGGCGAGCTTGAAGGTCCTCCAGGTGAGGTTCCTGTTGACTCCCATCAGGAGCAGGGCGAGAAAGGCGCCGATGGCGGCCGATTGGTTCACGGAGAAGAAGCCCGAGAA
>JAFGIH010000381.1 GCA_016929985.1 Thermoleophilia bacterium
ATGAGCTGCGCGCTGGCGTCGCGTATCTGGGCGACCGAGCCGGGCACCGAGCCGAGCTCGCCGGACCACAGCGTCTGTACCGAATCGACCACGCAGACCGCGGGCTTCAGGTGCTCGAGCGCAGCCACCACGCTCTCGGTCTGGGTCTCGGTGAGTAGACGGAGCTGGCTGGCCGCGCCGCCCAGCCTCACACTACGCAGTTTGACCTGCGCCGCCGACTCTTCGCCCGAGATCAGCAGGATGGAGATGCCCGTGCGCTCCATGCCGAGCAGAGCCTGCAGCAGCAGGGTGCTCTTGCCCACCCCGGGCTCGCCGCCCACGAGGACCACAGAGCCGGGCACCAAGCCGCCGCCCAACACCCGGTCGAACTCTGCAAGAGTGGTGTCGACACGCGTCTGTGCGCCGGCGTCGACGTCGGTGAGGCGAAGGGGCGCGGGCGCCGCCGCAGGCGGCCCCGCGCGCGGGCCTGTCTTCGCAGGCGCCGCCTCTTCAGCTATGGTGTTCCACTGGCCGCAACCCGGGCACTTGCCCAACCATCCCGGAGAGACGTATCCGCACTCCCGGCAGATGAACGAGGTCTTGTTCCGGGCCATCTAGGCTGCCTGCGTCCTTCTCTCGCCCGCGGCGATCGTGCCCTGGCGGCGAGGCGTCATCCTCCAGCAGCCTACGTCGTCGTCTCGCCGGCCACCAGCACGTCGGGCGCGCCCATGATGACCTCGCTGATGACCAGGTGATCGTCCTCCCGTTCGAGTACCACCGTGCTGCCCCTCGGGAACTTGCCGGAAAGCACTTCTTCCGCGAGCAGGTCTTCCACGTGGCGCTGGATGGCGCGCCTGAGCGGACGGGCGCCCATGGTGGGGTCGAAACCCACATCCACGAGCAGTGACTTGGCCTCCGCGGTGAGCGCCACGCCGATGTCGCGGTCTTTCAACTGCTCTTCCACCCGCGCCATCATGAGGCTCACGATATCGGTGATCTCTTCACGGCTGAGCTTCCGGAACACGATGACCTCGTCGACCCTGTTCAAGAACTCCGGCCTGAACACCGTCTTGAGCTCGCCGGTGACCCGGGTCTTCATCTCCTCATAGTCCAAACCGCCCTCTGTGACCGGTTCGCCGAACCCGAGCACCTGTCCCTTGGAGATGGTGTTGGCGCCGATGTTCGAGGTCATGATGATGATGGCGTTGCGGAAGTCGACCGTACGGCCCTGCGCGTCGGTGAGCCTGCCGTCTTCGAGGATCTGCAGCAGGATATTGAACACGTCGGGATGCGCCTTTTCGATCTCGTCGAGCAGCACCACCGAATAGGGCCGGCGGCGCACCAGCTCGGTAAGCTGTCCGCCCTCGTCGTAGCCCACGTAGCCGGGAGGCGACCCAACCAAACGGCTGACCGCGTGTTTCTCCATGAACTCCGACATGTCCACCTGGATGAGCGCGGACTCCTCGCCGAAGAGGAACTCGGCCAGCGTGCGCGCGAGCTCAGTCTTGCCCACGCCCGACGGGCCCAGGAAGATGAACGACCCCGCCGGACGGTGCGGGTCTTTCAGACCGGCCCGCGAGCGCCTGATGGCGCGCGACACGGCCTTCACCGGCTCGTCCTGGCCCACCACACGCTCGTGGAGAGACTCCTCCATGCGCAGCAGGCGGTGCGTCTCGGCCTCGGTGAGCTTTGTCACCGGGATGCCGGTCCACATGGCCGTGACCTCGGCGATCTCGTCTTCGCCGATAGAGATCTCGGAAGCCTCGTCGGACTCGCGCCACTTCTCCTCGAGCTCGTGCCGCTGATTCAGCAGCTTGCGCTCGCGATCGCGGAGCGAGGCCGCCTTCTCGAAGTCCTGTGTCTCGATGGAGTTCTCTTTCTCGCGCCTCACCTCGAGGATGGCGTCCTCCACCTCGCGCAGGTCGGGCGATGAGCACATGTTCTGGATGCGCTTGCGCGACGCGGCCTCGTCGACCAGGTCGATGGCCTTGTCGGGCAGGAAGCGGTCGCTGATGTAGCGGTCGGCCAGATAGGCCGCGGCTTCCAGGGCCTCATCGGTGATGCGCACCTTGTGGTGGGCTTCGTAGCGCTCGCGCAGGCCGGCCAGGATGCGCTTCGTCTCGGTGACGCTGGGCTCCTTCACCAGGATCTGCTGGAAGCGCCGCTCCAGGGCCGCGTCCTTCGCCAGATGCTTGCGATACTCGTCCAGAGTCGTCGCCCCGATGGTCTGCAACTCGCCTCGCGCCAAGGCCGGTTTGAGGATGGAAGCCGCGTCGATGGCGCCCTCGGCGGCGCCCGCACCCACCAGATTGTGGATCTCGTCGATGAACAGGATGATGTCTCCCCGTTCGGCGATCTCCTTCATGACCTTCTTCAACCGCTCCTCGAACTCGCCCCGATACTTCGACCCCGCCACCAAGGCGCCCAGGTCGAGTGTGTATATCTGCTTGTCTTTCAGCAGACCGGGGACGTCGTTCTTGGCGATGCGGCGGGCCAAGCCCTCCACCACGGCGGTCTTGCCCACGCCGGGTTCGCCCACCAGTACGGGGTTGTTCTTGGTGCGCCGCGAGAGGATCTGCATGACCCGCTGGATCTCGGTGTCACGTCCGATGACCGGGTCGAGTTTGTCTTCTTCAGCGTACTTGGTCAGGTTGCGCCCGAACTGGTCGAGCACCTTGGAACTCCTGCGCTCCTTGCCCTCACCTGGAGTCGTGGTCGCGGCCCCACGCGGCGGCCGCCTGGTGGGAGCCGACAGCATCCGCATGACTTCCTGCCTTACGCGCTCCGGATCGACATCCAGGTCGCCCATGATGCGGGCCGCCACGCCTTCGCTCTCGCGCACCAGTCCCAGAAGGATGTGCTCGGTGCCGATGTAGTTGTGACCCAGCGACAGGGCCTCGCGCAGCGCAAACTCCAACACCTTCTTGGCGCGCGGGGTGAAAGGTATCTGCCCCTGTGACTCGCTGTCGCCCTCACCCACGATGCGGGTGATCTCCGACCTCACCTCTTCGAGGGTCACCTCGAGAGATCCCAACACCCGCGCAGCTACCCCGTCGGCCTCGCGGAGAAGCCCTAGGAGAAGGTGCTCGGTACCGATGTAGTTATGCCGCAGATTCCGAGCCTCTTCCTGGGCCAACACAATGACCTGCCGGGCTCGTTCTGTGAATCGTTCGAACATCACGCCTCTTTCTCACGACCGGGGGACGGCACTGGCGAAGACCTCGCGCAACACCTGCGCCCGGCGTTCATCTATCTCAGGGCTTTCCAAGCAGCCTGTTTTCCCATCCATGTAATCGACCACTATGTGCGCCGGCTGTAGCCTGGTCATCAGACTGAAGGCCGGTTCTGCCGCCAAGCCCGGGGCGTCGACTAATTCGAGTTCGACCCCCACCTGCACTGCAGAGATGAGGTTGACAGCCTCATGGAAGGAGACCGACCACGCGTGCTGCGCGGTTCCCAGGGCCCGGCCTATCTGGTCGCGGGCCTGGACGGGGTTCTCGCGTAGCAGCTTCTTGCGCACCGACCGTTCCTTCTGGTTCATGCCCCTGCAAATCGCCCCAATTTGCTGGACTATTTCATTCTCTGGTTTACCCTGCGGATGCACATTGGAAACCTGTACCACTCCCCCTGCCCCGCCCCACAGAGCCGCAAGGCCCAGGTCGTGGCCCGCCACTTCCAGCGCGACTCCGGCCAGCCGGCCGGTGAGCATCAAAGCGGGGAGTTGTAACGTCGCATAGGCCCGCATCCCACTACCCGCCTGCCGCGGGCTCGCGGTCAGGTAACCCCACTGCGGATCGAAGGCGTAGGAGACCACCGTCTCGAGCCGGTCGTCGAGGCGATTCAGGAGCGACCACAGCGAGGCGAGTTGTCCGCCCGACCTGAAGGCCAGCATCCGCACATGATCGACCCCGTTGATCTCCAGCGAAGCTTCAGCCCTGCCAAAGACGGCGAAGCCCTTGCCCGAACCTGCACTCTCTGCGAAGCCCGGCGTCATCAGACCACGTTCGACGAAGTGGTCGACCTCCACCGCGCTCATGGTGTCGAACTCATACACCCGCCACGGGTGCTCCCACAGCCCGCCCCCCAGGGCCTCGGCTATCTGCGTGCGCACTTCCTCGAGCGCAGCGTCGTCTTCGGCGTGCGGGAAGCGCCTCCCGGCCAGATTGCGGGAGAGCGTGAGAGCGGAGGCTGTGATGACAGGCGAGGTCATTCCTCACCATCCTCCAGCCGCTCTCCCAACTCGGTCAGCCGGTCGCGCACCCCCGCGGCTTCTTCGAACCGTTCACAGGCGACCAACTCACGCAGCATGCGCTGCAACCGCATTATCTCGTGCCGCAGGGTGTCACTCTCAGGGCCGCGATGGGGCATCTTGCCCAGATGCTCCACGTGTTCGGCGCCCTGCAGCAGCAGCCCTTCCAGGTAGTCCTGGAACACCTGGTAGCACTTCGCACAGCCCACGAGACCCGACTCTTTGAGGTCGGAGAGTGTGGTGCCACACACAGCGCAGAATCGCTCCTCGCCCTCCAGGGGCAGCGACTGCGCGTGCTCCTCAGCGGGCACCCTGCCCAGGTTGCGCAGAACCGAGGGCACCGCGAGCACGATAGCCAGGCCATCGGCCTCGTCGGCGACGCTCTCGGCACATCCCGAGCACAGGTGGGTGTGACTCACCATGCCATCGACTACACGTAGCAGATGGATGGTGGCCGGCTCTTCTCCGCACAGCTCACAGGTGACCGAGCCACCGAATTCGAACTTCCAGTCGGGTGATTCGTCTGCAAACACCCGTTCCTCCTCATCGAGCGACCACAGCGACCGTTCTGCCCACCGGCACGATAGTCAGGGAATTCGGCAGATCTCGCGCCGGGAAAGGCCACTGATCGACTACCCAGATTTTACCATAGAGGGGTGCCGCACCCGCTCAGAGACGCCCCCGCGAAAGGCCGGAAGCCGCCTCTCAGTGCTCCGGCCGGAGCTGCGGGAAGAGGATGACATCGCGGATGGAGTCGACTCCCAGTAGGAGCATAGCCAGCCGGTCGACCCCGATGCCCAGTCCGCCCGCGGGCGGCATGCCGTACTCCAGGGCACGCAGGAAGTCCTCGTCGAGGGCCATGGCTTCTTCGTCGCCGGCCGCCTTGTTGCGAGCCTGCTCTTCAAAACGGCGCCGCTGGTCCATGGGATCGTTCAGCTCCGAGAAGGCGTTGCAGATCTCCTTGCCCATCAGGATGGCCTGGAAACGCTCCACGA
>JAFGIH010000382.1 GCA_016929985.1 Thermoleophilia bacterium
AGCTCGTGGTCGTAGGCTTTCAACCTTATGCGTATCTTCTGTTGCGCCACCGCGCGACTCCTACTTTATGATCTTGGTCACGGCGCCAGAACCGACCGTACGGCCACCCTCACGGATGGCGAAACGGAGCCCTTCATCCATGGCGATGGGAGTGATCAGCTTGGCCTTGACGGTCGTATGGTCGCCCGGCATGACCATCTCCACACCCTCAGACAGAGTGACGTCGCCGGTCACGTCGGTGGTCCGGAAGTAGAACTGCGGGCGATAGCCGTTGAAGAACGGGGTATGCCGGCCGCCTTCCTCGCGGGACAGGACGTACACCTGAGCCTCGAACTCGGTGTGAGGGGTGATGCTGCCGGGAGCAGCAAGAACCATGCCGCGCTCGACGTCCTCGCGCTTGATGCCGCGGAGCAGGACGCCGATGTTGTCGCCGGCCTGGCCCTGATCGAGCAGCTTGCGGAACATCTCGACGCCGGTAGCGACGGTCTTGGTGCTCTCGGGATGCAGACCCACCATCTCGACCTGGTCGCCGACCTTGACGATACCGCGCTCCACACGGCCGGTCACCACGGTGCCGCGGCCCTGGATGCTGAACACGTCTTCGATCGGCATCAAGAAGGGCTTGTCGATGGCGCGCACGGGCTCGGGGATGTATTCGTCGATAGCATCGGCCAGCTTGAAGATAGAGCCGCACTTCTCGCAGTCGCGATCGCCGCAGCCGTGCTCGAGAGCCTGCAGGGCCGAACCGGTGATGATGGGGATCTCGTCACCCGGGAACTCGTACTCGGTGAGCAGCTCGCGCACTTCCATCTCGACCAGCTCGAGCAGCTCGGGGTCGTCGACCATGTCGGCCTTGTTGAGGTAGACAATGATGTAGGGCACACCCACCTGACGGGCAAGCAGGATGTGCTCACGGGTCTGAGGCATGGGGCCGTCGGCGGCGGACACGACCAGGATGGCCCCGTCCATCTGGGCGGCGCCGGTGATCATGTTCTTGATGTAGTCGGCGTGGCCCGGGCAGTCGACGTGGGCGTAGTGCCGCTTCTCGGTCTCGTACTCTACGTGGGCGGTGGCGATAGTGATACCGCGCTCGCGCTCCTCAGGAGCGTTGTCGATAGAGTCGAAGCTGCGGAACTGGATGTTCGGGTTGTTGGCCGCGAGACACTTCGTGATGGCCGCAGTCAGTGTCGTCTTGCCGTGGTCGATATGACCGATGGTGCCGACGTTGACGTGAGGCTTGGTCCGCTCAAATTTCTGCTTCGCCACTGTGATCCTCCCTTTCTACACCTGAATCACTCAGGCGGCCGCCGCAGCCCAGCGGCCGGTTGTGCCCTTGCTTAGTCGTTGGTTGGCCTGCCGCCCTGCTGGGCGATTATCTCCTGCGCTATCGCGCTCGGTACCTCTGCATAGTGGCTGAACTGCATGGTGTACACCGCCCGGCCTTGCGTCATCGAGCGGACGTCGGTGGCATAGCCGAACATCTTGGCCAGCGGCACCGCAGCCCGAATGACCTGGGCGCCCGCCCGCAACTCCATGCCGCTGATGTGACCGCGACGGGAGTTGAGGTCGCCCATCACCTCACCCATGTATTCCTCGGGCACCACCACTTCGACGTCCTCGATGGGCTCGAGCAGCACGGGATGCGCCTTCTTGGCCGCGTCGCGGAACGTCATGGAGCCGGCGATCTTGAAGGCCATCTCCGAGGAGTCGACCTCGTGATAGGAACCGTCGATCAGCTCGACCTTGACGTCTTCCATGGGGAACCCGGCAAGTACGCCGGTCTCCATGGCCTCGAGCATGCCGGCCTGCACCGCGGGGATGTACTCCTTGGGGATGGAGCCCCCGATGATCTTGTTATCGAAGGTGAAGCCGGCCCCGTACTCGTTCGGCGTCATGTTGATGACCACATGCCCGTACTGGCCACGGCCGCCGGTCTGCCGCACGAAACGGCCCTCGACCTTGGGCACGGCTTTGGTGATGCCCTCGCGGTAGGCCACTTGCGGCCGCCCCACGTTGGCATCGACCTTGAACTCGCGCAGCAGCCTGTCGACGATGATCTCCAGATGCAGCTCGCCCATGCCGGCGATGATGGTCTGGCCGGTCTCCTCGTCGGTGCGCACCCGGAAGGTCGGGTCTTCTTCGGCCAGCTTCATCAGGCTGTCCGACAGCCGGTCTTGGTCGGCCTTGGTCTTGGGCTCGATGGCTACGAAAATGACCGGGTCGGGGAATTCGATGGCTTCCAGAACCACCGGGTGCCCGGCTTCGCAAAGCGTGTCGCCCGTGGTCGTCCCCTTCAGGCCCACCGCGGCGGCGATGTCTCCGGCGAACACATCGGTGATGTCGTCGCGGTGGTTGGCGTGCATCTGCAGCATACGGCCGATGCGTTCCTTCTTGTCCTTGCTGGCGTTGTAGACATACGACCCGGCTTTGAGGGTCCCTGAATACACGCGGAAGTACGTGAGCTTGCCCACATAGGGGTCAGACATGATCTTGAAAGCGATGGCCGAGAAAGGTTCGGTGTCGTCCGGGCGCCTGACCGTCTCGTTGCCGTTGTGCGGGTTGACTCCCTCGACCGGCGGAACATCGAGTGGCGACGGCAGGTAGTCCACCACCGCGTCGAGCAGCATCTGAACGCCCTTGTTCTTGAAGGAAGAGCCGCACAGGACCGGCGTCAGCTCGATGCTGAGGGTGGCCTGCCGGATGACCGACTTGAGGTGCTCCTCCGACATCTTGCGTCCCTCGAGGTACTCATTCATGAGATGGTCGTCGTGCTCGGCCAAGGCTTCGACCATACGAGTGCGAGCTGCCTTGGCCTCGTCGAGCATATCGTCGGGGATAGGCGTCTCCTGCCACTCGACACCCATGTCGTCGGCGAACACGTACGCCACCATGCGGACCAGATCGATGACGCCGTGAAAGCGGTCTTCACTGCCCAGCGGCAACTGGATGACCAGCGGGCGCGCGTGCAGGCGGTCGACCATGGTCTGCACGCCCCGCGTGAAGTCGGCGCCCACCCGGTCCATCTTGTTGATGAAGGCGATGCGCGGCA
>JAFGIH010000383.1 GCA_016929985.1 Thermoleophilia bacterium
GAGCACGACCGTCGAGACGGTCTGAACGGCGAACTGAGCGCCCTGTCCGAATAGGGTCGCGGCTCCGCCGCGGAGCGACCGCCCCTTGAGGTCGGCGACCAGATGTCGGGTCGCCAGTGGGTCGCTTTCGCACGGCGGGTCATCTCTGCTGCCGGGGCGCATCTCACTCAATCGATCTGCAGAATGGCGCACTCGCTTCAGGGGTCGTGGCTGCGGGAGGGCAACGCAAGGAACAGAGGTCTCGCGGTGCGGCCCTCCCAGCGTACCGGGTGGCAGTACGGCGTTGTTGTTGCCAGAGCAGCATCATTTGCGGCGGCGGAGACACTGTATTCTCACGCTGACGTCAAATGCAGCATCCTGCGAACCGGCAGGGTCCAGACTCTCAGACACTCGTAGGACTGCGCGAGGCGCGTGCACCAAGGCGCCGGCAGACGCAAGAGCAGCCGGAAGATCGCAAGCCTCCGTGACCAGGCGTCACTGATAGCCATACCTCGCAACCAGGCAGAGATGTCCCGCGCCAAGTCTTGGCGACCATGCAGAAGCGCCTGCTTGACCAGCTCGACCATGGGGTCTGCGAGAACGCGCTCCGTATCCGCATCCAGTTGACCAGCAGCCCCTATCATTACGTACCACTTCTGGTGAAGGGAGAATATGCCCCGCATACTCCGCTCAGACCTACACCGCCCCGCCATCGTCGCCGTTATGCGATCTGGAGTGCCGCTGCGCTGTAGAGAGAGGGTACCCTTGACAAGAATGGTCTTCGGCTCTCCGAGCAGGAACCTGACGTTGTAGTCCCAATCCTGATAGATCGGCACATCCTCCGCCCACGGGCCGTTGGCGACGCAAGCCCTGCGGCGATACAGCCCCGACACTGTCTGCCAGGCACCGCCCCGCAGGAAGCCGAGAACTGGACGGTCCGCTTGAACCGGCTGCAACCCGCAGTAGGCGGGCAGGCTCCAGTCGACGACATCGGAGAAGTACGCGCTTCCTGAGTACACATAGTCTGCTTGGCTGTCCTCGTCCAGCGCATCGATTTGCTTCGTCAGCTTGTCCGGATGCAGAATGTCATCGGAATCCAGGAACTGGATGAATCCGCCTCTGCACTCGAGGAGGCCGTGGTTCCTCGCCGTCGGCGCCCCTGCGTTCTCTTGACGGAGACAGCGGACCACAAGGTCTGTGTCATCGGCCACAGTGCCGACCCAGTCCCGGAGTATCCGCGACGTGTCATCAGTGGACCCGTCGTCGATGATGAGAAGCTCGATCGGGCGATATCTCTGCCGACGGACGGACTCGAGGCTTTCCAGAAGAAGGCGCGAACGGTTGAAGGTGGGGAGGATCACCGACACCAGACCCTCTCGACAGTCGTCGTTCATCCAGCGACCGAATCGAGTCTCCGGCCAGAGCGTCCGCAGCCGTTGTTCGTTCACCCCGTCACCCGTTCGGCTCACATAATCTGTCAGCGTACCGCCCGCGATTCCGTCTTTGGGTGCGCACCCAGATCTTCAACTTCGAGCCTCTTCAGCAAGGAGTCGTCGGTAGACATCAAGGTAGAGGTCTGTCACGCGCGACTGGCGGAAATGCCCCCAGGCGTGAGAGTAGCCGTCATCCGCCAACTGTCGACGCAGACTCCGCCGGGTAAGCACCGCTTCCATGGCCCTGGAGATTGCACGCGGGTCACTAATGTCGACCAGTAACCCGGCCTTCCCACCGCCGAGTACCCACGGCACGGCCCCTGACCTTGCGCCGGCGATGACTGGAAGGCGCTGGGACATTGCCTCGACGAGCGTCATGCCGAACGATTCTTCGCGGGCAGGGTGGACAAGAACATCCGCCTGGTTCATCCGGCGGAGGACCTCGTCGCGGTCAGTCGGCCCGCAGAAGGTGACTCCCTCTGCCAGCCGTCTCTGACGTGCCCACAACTCGCAGGGCCCCCCAGGTTCGTAGCCAAGGCCAATCAGGTGAAGATCGCAGCCGATGCTCTTCGTGAGAGTCCCGTAAGCCTCGAGCAGCGGACCCATATTCTTCCGAGGGCCGAACTCGTTGTTGACCGAGACAATGACCGGGCGTGCCGCAGATTGCGCCTGCTCACGGGCTTGTACGCAGCGCGGCAGGAATTCATCGTCTGACACCCCGTTCGGCACGACCTCGAGGGATGCCCTCGTGAATCGTCGCACCTTCGCAGCGGTATACGGTGAATTGGCCGTGAGGTACCTGGCGCGGGCGAGCGCCGTGAAATACAGGCCGGTTCGTCCGGACCAGTAGGGCCAGTATCGGGCGGGCATCAGCCTGAGGATAGTTGGCATCCAATCGTGCGCGGTCACGAGGGTCGGGACTCCGGTGGCCAACGCTCCAAGCGCGTACTCTCCGCACCAGTGAGCGTGCACCAGTTGGGGTTGGGCGCGCCACACGCCGTCGCGCACGGCATGACGCTCAACCCGCATCAAATCACGCATTCTGTGGTGGGAGCGATACGGTCCGTATGCGACATCCAGCATAGGACCGCGCGCCGTCACCGCTCTTTTCAATCCGCCATCGAGTGTGACAACTGAAACCCTCTGCCCGCGGTTCAACAGGTCGCTGACGAGTTGCCAAACCGCTGAACTGCTGCCGCTGACCCCTTCTGGCAGACTACGGGCGTGGACGTCCAGGAACCCTGCGAGGGGCTTGGTGAGGATGGGGCCCGCTATGGCTACGTGGATGGAGCCGGCCTCGCGCTGCGCTTCGGATGCACCGGACCTGTTCATGCGGCTGAAGCAGTGAGCATGTGCCCACTATGCCGCGCGTGGAGAGTGAGGGAATCCCCGACGCACCCAGACAGGCAAAGGCCTCCAGGTAGTGCGAGCCGGGACAACCGACGGCGCCTCAGCCTTCCTTGCGACCCTCTTTGAAGCACTTGCGCGGGGTGCGAGCCCCAAGCGAGGCATTCTTCCGCAAGACTCGAATGCTGATGGTCGAGAGTCTCGACGATCTCGGTGCAGCCCAGTTGGCGAGGTAAATGTGCCAAGCGTTCCTTGTGTGCGCCTCAGAAGGCCGATGCTCGTCCCGAGCGGACACAAGAGTCAGCACCTTCAGGACGTTGTGTGGTCACCGCACGGCACTTCTGGCCTCCGTCGGCGACAAAGGCTATCAGAACCAACGGGGTGAACCGCCCCGGCTTTCTCGGAGGCTCCAACCCTTGAGAGGATGAAGCCGTGGACAGATCAACGCGGCATCCCAAGGTAGTCAGGGAGCCTTCGATTCCTTTCGCTGGAGATTGCGGAGGAGGCCTAGCAGCATGAACATGAAGACACCCGTGCTGCTCAATAGGTTGTTGTCAAACAGCTGTGAGACCAGAAACCCGAGAATACCTCCCGCAAGCGCAACCTGAAGGCCTCCGCCACTGAAACGCAAAGCGCGGAGCGGAGGTGGAAGCACGCAGACGAGCAGGAGTACTAATCCGACCAGCCCAAGCTCTAGCGGAATCTCGACCAGCCACGAGTGGAGCCGCGACATTGCCTGCGACCCACTGGGCGTCGATGTTGCGACAGTTGCGTGGTAGTAGGAATAGCCAAAGCCGAAGACTGCCTTATCGGGCTGCTCTTGGATGTCGGCAACTGCGACTTGCCACGAGGCAAGACGTGCGGTCACGTTCTGTGTGTCGTCGTAGTATGCAGAGAGCGTCGAGGATCCGATTGACAAGACCAGTGTCGACAGCAGTCCCGCCATGACGACCACGCCAAGTCTCCATCTCCACGAGCCCTTGGCGAGCAGAATCGCGCTGATTCCGATGATCGCGCCAAGCCACGCACCGCGAGAGTATGTCGTGAAGAGGCCGAGACCCGTCACACAGAGAACAGCCCATCTCGCTGGAGTGCGTCGTTGCCACACCAGACCGAACGCAATGGGGACCGCGAGTGCGAGCAGGCTCCCTAGGCCGTTGAAATGGGCGAAGGTGCCGAGGCCTTGTCTCGCCACGAGCGGGATGGAGGACAGGAGGTACCCCAACGGATTACGCGGCGAGCTCATTGCTACCTGGAAAAAGAACAGCGGCCAGCCGACCAAGGACTGCATGATGCCCAATCCGGCCTCGATGCCCGCAAACACCAGGAAGCCGTTGAGGACGATGCGCATCTCACGTCTGTCCGCGTAGGTGGCAAGCTCGTGATAGCAGAGCGCCATCAGCGGAAAGACGAACACCCCGTACTGTGCGGCAATCTGACCTGCGCCGAGATAGACGACAGCACTCACGAAGACATAACCGAAGAACAGCGGCACCATCGAGTGGTCGGCCGACCGCACCAGGACTATGCCGACGAGAACACTCACGGTGAGCAGGGCTACGTAGACGAAGTAGTTGTACTCCGTTGGGCGAAGCAGCGGAACGGTGATTGCTAGCTGTGCGGCTGGGAGCGCCGAGAGCGCAACGACTAGGCCGAAGCGCGGGGCGCTGACACTCAGAGCGACGGCGAAGAAGGCGAAGGAAGCCAGCAATGCCATCTTCGGGTGTCCGGCCAACAGCGCGAGTGATACGCAGACAGCGAGCGTGAGGGCAAACGGCAAGACGATTCCTTGGCCGCGCCCAGTCGCAGTCAGTGGAGTCCAAGACCGCAATGATTTACTGCTCGCGCTCACGACGACACCGAGTCTACTCTAAGCGCTGTTTGAACAACTGACGCGCCAGCAGGGCCACGAAGCGTGGGTCGTGCTTCGCATGTCGCCGCCAGAGACGGCGGGGCTCTTGCATGAGCCGCCACGCCCACTCCAGGCCTATGTCTCTGGTCCAGCGTGGAGCTTCCTTCGTGCGGCCGCCGAACAGGTCGAAGGCCGCGCCGACCCCGATCATCACGCAGGAGAGGCGGTCTTTGTGCTCGGCCATCCAGCGCTCCTGCTTGGGGCAGCCCAGACCGACCAGAAGTAGTTGAACGCCGCTGGTGCGGATGCGCTCAACGACTTCGTCATCCTCCTCGGGAGTGAGCGGGCGGAAGGGCGGCGCCCAC
>JAFGIH010000039.1 GCA_016929985.1 Thermoleophilia bacterium
CAGGTGGCGCTCGGGGTGCGGGCCCTCTACGTGCTGAGCGAAGAGCAGGTGAACGAGCGGTTCGGGCTGAGCGGCCGGGAGGGGGCCACCCAGGAGTTCCTGGGCTGCACTGAGGGCGTCAGAGGAGGCGCATTCATCTACACGCAGTCCGAGACACTCTCGGTGGGCCTGGTGGTGCACCTCGATTCGCTCAAAGAGCGGGGCATCCCCCCCTACGAGCTCATGGAGCGCTTCGCTGCCTCCGCCCCCGTGGCCCCATTGCTCAAGGGGGCCCGCTTGGTCGAGTATTCGGCCCACCTGCTGCCGGAGGCGGGCAGGCGCATGGTGCCCCGGCCGTCCGCGGCGGGGCTTCTGGTCGCGGGCGACGCCGCCGGCCTCTGCTACACGAACGGCCTGACTCAGGAGGGGATGAACCTCGCGATGACGTCGGGCTTGGCAGCCGCACAGGTAGCCGCGGAGGCTCTCGCCACGGGTGACTTCTCTGCGAGCCGCCTGGCTCGCTACGCCAAGGAGCTGGAGGACAGCTTCGTGCGCCGCGACCTCAAGACTTGGGACCGGGCCATAGACTTTATGCGGGAGGACCGGTTGTTCACCGTCTATCCGCGAGTGGTGAGCGAGCTCATGGAGGACCTCTACCGCTCCGACGGGAATCCCAAGCAGAAGATCGGCCGCCTGGCCCGTCAAGCCGTCAAGGACGACCTGACGGTGCGCCAGCTCATCGCCGACCTCTACAAGGGGGGGAGGGGCTACCTGTGATAGTCGATGACCTGTTCGACCTGGTGAGCTATCGCATCCACCCTGAGGCCCACATCGTCGTGGCGAGTCCCGATCTCTGTCAGGAGTGTCCGCATCGTGCCTGCACGTTCACCTGTCCTGCCCGCTGCTACACCTGGAGCGACGAACGGGGCAAGGTGGACCTCGCCTACGAGGCCTGTCTGGAGTGTGGCACCTGCCTGCTGGTCTGCGACCGCGGGGCGCTCGATTGGCACTACCCGCCTGGAGGATACGGTGTGCGCTACCGGCTCACGTAGGGGAGACGCCAGATGAAAGTGCTCGTCCTACTCGAAGTAGGCGCCGACGTCCGCCTCGCCCCGCCCCGCGACCCGCGCACCGGACGGGTCCGCAAGGAATGGCTGGTGCGGGAGATCGACCCGGGGAGCGCCCGCGCGCTCGATCTGGCCCTGCGGCTGAAGTCGGCCCGATCGGCTACGCAGGTGACCGTGGTGCATCTCGGCGCGTCTGACAGCGAGCCCTGGCTCCGCCAGGCTCTCGCCGGCGGCGCCGACCAGGCCATCCGAGTCTGGGATGACGAACTCGACGCGCTGGGGGGCGAAGCTGGAATACACGTCAGGGCTAAGGTGGTCGTCTTGGCCGCCGCCGCCCGGGCGGCGGGGTTCGACCTCATCCTGTGTGGGGCCGCAGGCGTCGTGGACGCCGGCAGCCAGCTGGGTGTGCTATTGGCTGCGGACCTTGAGGTGCCATGCGTGACTCAGGTCGTCGACCTGGCCGGCGCCGGCCCCGCGGACGGCGCCGACGCTCCGGACCTGGGGGCGGCCACGCAGCGTCTGCGTTGCACCCGCGCGCTCGACCGAGGCTTTTCCGAGCGAGTGGAGGCGCCCTTCCCTGTCGTGGCCACCGTGTCTGCCGCGCAACCGGCCTCCGAGGGCGCGCCGCCTGTCGTCACCGTCTCATCCCTGCTGGCCGCCCGATCCGCTGAGATCGTCACGTGGCATCTGGCCGACCTCGGGGTGCCCCTTGATGACGTCCGGCGGGCAGAACGGCTCCTGCGACACGGCAGGCCTGGGCCTCTTCATCCCCGCATCCGTCCCATTGCGGCGCCCGATGCCGCTCTTCCTGCGTTCGACCGCATCCTGAAGCTCATCGAGGGCACCGTGAAGCGGCGTGCGGGACGAGTGGTCCGGCTCCCCGCTGACGCGATGGTCGAGGAGATCTTCCGCTCCGTGAAGGAGGAGGGTTGGCTGGACCATCTGCGGCCCGAGCCCCGGTCGGAGAACGCCGACCTCTCATGATCCCGTTGGAGTACCGGCTGCGTGACCCGGTGCGGGTAGAGCCGGGCGCGGACGGCGCCTGGCGGGTAGTGTGCGAGTCGCCGCTCACCGTGCTTACCGTCAACTCGGCCGCTGCCCGGCTGCTGCGGCTTGCGCGCGACGGTGCGACGGTGGCTCACCTGGCCGGGGAGTGCGGCACTCCCCGGGAGTGTGTCACTCCACAGGAGTGTGGCCTGGACGAGGAGCGAGTCTTCGCTATCTGCGAGCGCCTGCGGAGCCGGGGGATACTCGAGGTGGGCCGTGCCCCTGGTGATGGCGGCTTCGAGCCGGCGGTGTCGGTGATAGTCCCGACTCGCGACCGCGCTGACGACCTGGACGAGTGCTTGGAAGCCCTCGGGCGCGTGGACTATCCGCGTGACCGGCTTGAAGTGATCGTCGTCGATGACGGTTCCACCGATGGTGCGGCGGTGGCGGAGGTCGTGGCGCGCCGTGGCCACCGCCTGATCTCCAACGATCGCAACCGCGGCCCCGCGTACTCGCGCAACCGGGCCGCCCGCGAAGCGGCGGGCGAGATCCTTGCCTTCATCGACAGTGACTGCGTCGCGGGCCCGCGCTGGCTGCGGGAGCTGACGCCCTACTTCCTGTGGGACCGGGTGGGAGCGGTGGGAGGCCGCACCGTGGGGTATTACACGAAGTCCAGGCTCGACAGATACGAGGAGGTGGCCTCTCCGCTCGACATGGGGAGGTACCTGATGGTCGAGGCGAAGGGGCCCAGCACCTTCTACGTGCCCACCTGCAATCTCCTGGTGCGCCGCTCCGCATACGGCGAGGCCGGTGGTCTGCGCGAGGACCTTCTGGTGGGCGAAGATGTGGACTTCTGCTGGCGCCTGCGCGCGGGCGGCTCGTACCTGGTCTACTCCCCCGAGGGGGTAGTGAGGCACAAGCACCGCGACCGCCTGGGCTCGATGCTCCGGCGGCGCGCGCAGTACGGCACCTCCGAGGCTCCTCTTCATGCGCTGCACCCGGACAAGCGCAAGCGCTTCCCGCTCGCCCCTGCGCCGTTGACCACGGTGGGGTTGCTCTCAATGGCTCTGATCGCGCGCGAACCCCGGCTGTTACCGGCCTGCCTGGCTCCGGTGATGTGGGAGGGCGGCCGCCGCACCTTGCGTCTTCGGCGGGCGGGGGTCGACGTGCCGGCTCGGAGCATCTGGACCTCGGTACTGCGCGGGCATCTGTCCATGATCTACTTCGTCTACTTCCACCTGGTGCGGTACTACCTGGGGCCGCTGGCCGCGGCCGGGATGCTGCTGCCGGGCGTGCGACTGCTCACGGCCGTCGCCACGCTCTATGCCGCGGGCGTCGGCTACGCGACCCGCAGGCCCCGCGTGAGCTACCCTGTTTATCTCGCGTACTACCTGGCAGAGCACGCCGCGTATCAGGCCGGTGTGATCGTGGGGAGCGTGAGGACGGGTACCTTCCGGTCGTATCTGCCTGCCGTCCAGCCTGGGAGATCCCCGCGGCCCGAAGCCGGCGACTGAGGCTTTCTCTCTTCTTTGCCCTTGCTTTGCCCAGACTTGACCCTCTGGAGCGAGACTCGGGGTGAGGAGTGAAACCGGCCCAAAGGGGGCGTCATGGATCAGCAGACTTCCACCGCCGTGCTGTTTGCGTTCGCCAACAGACAACTGGTGGACGGCGTCAGGTCCTATCCGATACCCGGCGCGCAGCGGACCACACTCCGGGTCGTCGAACGGCCCGACCTGCGTCCGGAATCCGCCGCCGGTACCACCGAGCAAGACCGTCAGGTCTCGCTTGAGTTCTTGCACCGGCTGGTCATGGGGTGATGCCATGAAACTCGCCGGCATACTGATGGTGCTCTCGGTGATCGCGCATCCGCGAGTGCATGTGGAAAGGGAGCACCAGGAAGACACAAGGCCCGTCGTCCACACTCACACGCGTCCCTACGCGCCGGCGCGGTCGTCCTATCCGTCATCGTCCCGCGTGTGGAGGCCGTTGTAGACCCGCGGCAGGGGCGGACACAACTCGTGTTGATAACACTCCGGGCGCCTAGCCTGCGGTCGTAGCAGTTCATCCACGTCTCCATAGGAAGAAGGCCTGCGTCCACGGACCTTTCGTTCTACAATGGAAGAGGTCGTGGTTCTGGCATCGAGAGGCTTGCGAAGGCGTGGGGTTATGAACGAGGCTCCGGCCAGTGGACCGCCTACCCCTACCCGTGGTTCGGCCGACGAACGCCGTTTGGTCACAGTACTTTTTGCCGACCTGGCCGGATTTGCGAGCCTAGCCGAACATCTCGACCCCGAAGATGTGCAGCATCTCTTGAACCGGTGCTTCGACCGTCTGGTGCCCTGTGTCGAGCGCTACGGGGGCACCATCGACAAGTTCATCGGAGACGCCCTCATGGCGCTCTTCGGAGCCCCGGTGGCTCACGAGCATGACGCGGAGCGCGCCGTCAGGGCCGCCCTCGATCTCCGCGAAAGCCTACAGGAGTTCAATCGGGAGCAGGGCTTGGAGCTGGCCGTTCATATCGGTATCAACACCGGGCGGGTGCTGGCTGGTTCGATCGGCGGCGGCGGTCACCAACAGTACTCGGTGGTGGGAGACGCCGTCAATCTCGCCTCCCGGCTCGAAGAAGTGTCTGCCCGGAACGAGATCCTCATCGGTCCGCGTACCTACCGGGCGGTCAGCCGCCTCTTCGCCATCCAGGAAGGCGAGGCCGTTCGGGTAAGGGGGCGCGACGAAGAGACCAGGACCTATCGGGTGCTGGGCGAGAAAGACACCGCCCAGCCGCAGACCCCACGGCCGCTTCGCGCCCCGCTGATCGGCCGGGAGCAGGAGTTGGCGGCTCTCACGGCGGCTCTCGAGCGGCTGAGGCAGGGGCAGGGTGGGGTGGTCTACCTCGTCGGCGAGACGGGTCTCGGCAAGACCCGGCTGGTGGCGGAGGGCCGCAAGAGCGTTCCCGCCCAGGACCTCACCTGGCGGGAGGGCCAGGCCATCATCTTGGGCCGGAGCCCGGCCTATGGGCCGGTGAAGCAGATCCTGGGCGCCGACTCCGGCTTCCTACCCGGTGATGACAGCTCCACCCGCTATGAGAAGCTGCGCAGGCGTCTCGACCAACTGTTCACGGACGAGCATGAGCGGCATCTGACCACGCTGGCCGCTCTGCTGTCGCTGCCATCTGAGGCCGAAGCTCATGGCCGGCTCGACTCACTGGGGCCGAACGTCTTCAACCAACGCCTGCAAGAGTCGGTGCGTGGCTTTCTCACACGTTTGGCCGCCGAGCGTCCGGTAGTCGTCGTCGTGGAGGACATCCATTGGCTGGACAGTTCTTCAGCAGCTCTTGTGGGCAGGGTGCTCCCGCTGGCCGGGACCAACCCACTCTTGTTCCTTGTCGTGGCCCGGCCCGAACTGGAGGGGAGCCGTCTCGATCCGGAGCGAGTGTGCTCTCTCGCCGGCATCCCCTGTCAGAAGATCAGGCTGCACCCCCTCAGCGCGGCCGAGAGCCGGACCCTCGTGAGCGAGTTGTTGGGTTCGCGGGAGTTGGCTGCGGGGCTGCACGCCGCAATCGACAGATGGGCGGAGGGGAACCCCTTCTTCATAGAGGAGAGCCTGCGTTCTCTCATAGATGCGGAACAGATCCAGCCCGACGGGAAGGGCGGTTGGCACTTCACCACCAGACTCCATCTCAGCCTCCCCGACACGCTGCAAGGCGCCATCGCCGCCCGGGTGGACCGGCTGCCCGAGAGGACCCGGCGCACTCTGCGCATGGCTTCGGTGGTCGGCCGCACGTTCCCCCAGTCGCTCATCGGGGCCCTGACCGGTTTCGCCGCTCCGTTGCTGGACCGCCAGCTCCGCCGCCTGCAGTACCTCGAATTGATCGAGAGTGTGCGACGTCGGCCGGAGCCGGAGTTCACCTTCACCCACGCTCTCATCCAGGAAGCAGTCTACGAGAGCATGCTACTGCGGGAGCGCCGCCGCCTCCACGAGCGGGTGGCCGAAGAGATCGAGTCTCGCTTCGCCGGGAGTCTCGCGGAGCAGTACGATCTCTTGGCCTATCACTATTCCCGGGCGGAGAACTGGGATCGGGCGAAGGATTACCTGCTCCAGGCCGGGGATAGAGCCAGGGTCTTGGGAGCCGTGGAAGCCGGCGGCTGCTATCAACAGGCCCTGGAGGGGCTGCTCAGAGGGTACGAACTTGGGTTGGAAGAGAGCGACCCCGCTCACGGCAACGCGTGGTTCGATGAGGGAGTCGGCGCCTTCTACAACGCGTATCGCCTGGCCACCATCTGCCCTTCCCTGGAGGTCTTCCACGCGCGAGCGGCTGAAACCTTCGGTCCTGCCGATCGCCGCACCCTGGCGGCGGCGGAGATGGTGGGGGCCGCCTATGCCGAACAGCGGATGTACCCCGAGGCGAGGGCGATCCTGGAGAGCACCCTGCGGACCCGCGAGGTGCTTGGTGATGGAGACGATCCCTCGCTTGCCCGATTGCTTCGCGTGCTTGCCATGGTGGCGGTCTCCCAAGGCGCGTTCGAGGAGGGCGAAGCTCTCCTGACCCGGGGATTGGCGCTCCAGATGGCGGCCGACAAGCGGGACTACGACATGGTGACCGATCTCTACCTGTCGCTTCTCTACACGTATCACTGCGCCGGGCGCCTCGAGCGGCTGAGAGAGGTGGCCGACGAAGCGTTGGCTATCGCTGGGCTCGAAGCAGGCTCACAGTACTCTATTATCCTCGCGAACATCTGCGACACGAAGATGCGTCTGGGTCGTCTCTCGGAGGCCGAGGCCCATGCCCGCCGGGGGATCAAGAGCGCGCGATCGTCATACGTCGAGGCTGCCTGTCGCGGCAATCTGGGCGAAGTCCTTATAAGCCAGGGCAGGTACGCGGACGCCCTCCGGGAGCTTGAACAGGCGACGGAGATGATGGACGGTCTGGGCAGGTCGACCGATCTGGGGGGATTGCTGAGCCCGCTGGCCGAGTGCCAGTTGCAGTTGGGACTGCCGGATCTGGCGGAGGAATCGGCGCGGAGGGCTGCGAACCTGCTCGACAAGGAGCCGGGGGTGGACCGCGCGGACGCAGTCTGGGCGTGGCGGGTCCTGGCCGGGATAGAGCTCGCCCGGGGAAGGCTGGACGAGGCCGAGCAGGCGTTGGAGAAGGCGGCGTCGTTTCTCACGTGCGCACAACCTGCCGGTGACCGCTACGTCGAGGCAGAACTGCTCTTCCGCCGGGCGCAGCTCCGGCTGAAGCAGGGCCGTACTGAGGAAGCAAGCGGGGATCTTGCTCGTGCCACTGAGCTTCTCACCGAGTTGGGCGGTGAGAAGCACGGGCGTATAGGGGTCATGAAGGCGGAGTGGGAGCAGCTCTAGTCGAGCTCCCGGGTCAGTCCGTCTGCGCAGAGGACCGTGCGGCGGAAGATGGCTTGAGCTCTCTGGAGCATCTCGGCGTGATGGGCCGCGTCTACCGGCGGCAGGTGGCTCAGTAGGAGCTCCCCTACGTCGGCCTCAAAGGCCACCCGCGCAGCTTGCTCGACGGAGCTGTGCCCGCCCGCCCGCGCTCGGACGGCCCCTGGGTCGTCGGCCTCCGAAGACCACGCTTCGTGCACCAGGATGCGCGCTCCCCGGGCGAAGTCGCCGGCCGTGCCGTCGTGCAGACAATCGGTCATGAAGGCGAGCAGGTCGCCCACCCGGTAACCGAGTGAGCCCGCGAGGTGCTCCTGCCGCCGCGCCCGCATGCGCAGACCCCTCATCTGCCATTCCCCGGGCTGCACGGCCTCCCGCGAGATGGTGGGAAGGAGTCTCTCGAAGGCAACGGGGAAGAACGGCCCTCCGAACAGGTGGTCCAGGGTCTCGGGACCGGTGCCGCCGGCCTCGTCGACAGGGACGTGCACCACGGTGGGGTTCGACCACAACCCAGGAAGGAACGTCAGCCCGATCAAGTGGTCGAGATGCAGGTGGGTGAGGTAGATGTGGATGGTGTGATCGACCGGGGGGATCAGCAGGCGGAACGGGTGCTGCAACAGGCGGCAGAGGCCTGAGCCCGCATCGAAGATCACGAGCTCCTCATCCAAGGTCAGCGCTAGAGAGGTAGTCATGCTCGTGTCGTGGGGCATCCAACCCGAAGAGCCGAGTATCACGAGTTGCGCCATGATCGCCCCCCTGGCCGGTCATTGCGGACTGAGTCCACCCAGAGTAAATTGTAAGCTAGGAACCGTCTGAATGCCTGGGGCCGTGCGGGAGAGGAGCTGGATCCGTGGGGAGCCCTGCAGACGACGAGCACCCCGGTCTTC
>JAFGIH010000384.1 GCA_016929985.1 Thermoleophilia bacterium
ACCACCGGGGCCATCTTTATGGCCTCAGGGCGGGTCCCGAAGGTTATGAAGATCGTCCGCTGTGACACTCTCGACGCCGACTCCCGTCCAGGAGGTGGTGCGTTGACTCGTAGCTGCCGGAGCCAGATTCGGACTCTAGCCCACACACCCCTCCACGACAAGAGCGTTACGGGCGTGGCCGGGGCCGCGGGTATGCTCCAGGCCGTCCGCACCGTATTCCGATAGAATTCAGAAGTCGGGTCGACCGGCAGGACTGTACGGCAGAACTACATGAAGGATGGGGGCCATGAGCCGCTTCATCGATGAGCGGGGGCGCATCTTCGGCAAGGTGAACGTCATCGACATCCTCGTACTCCTGGTGATCGCAGCCATCGTCGTGCTCGCCACCGTCCGCTTCTCGGACACGAAGGTGGACACAGTGCCGGTGCAGGTCACCTATGTGGTTGAGAGGGCCCGCCAGGTGACTGTGGATGCCCTGCGGGCGGTCGTGGATCCCTCGACCGGCGCAGGTGCTCTCACGAACGAGAGCGGCACGTCGTTGGGTGACGTGCGGGAGTTCACGATCACGCCCACCATGGAGCAGGTCGCCACCGACGAAGGCGATCTCAAACTGGTGGAGTCGCCGCTCTACAGCGATGTGCGTATCGTCGTCGACGGGGAGGGCATCGTCTCGGGATCCACCGTGCGCATCGGAAGCACGCCTCTCCGCATCGGACAGCGGGCGACCCTGGCGGGTATGGGGTTCGAGGTGAGCGCGACGATCACGGAGCTCACCTGGGGCGCCGAGGTAGGCCGTTAGCCACGACCGCTGAAGGAGGTCCGGTGGTGAGCCGAACGCGCCCATGAACGTCCTCGACCAATCCCTCCTCGGTCGCGGCGGCAGACTGGCCGGGGGGTGGATAGAGCGGGCCGCCCGAGCATCCTTGACAGGCCGCGGTCTCGCAACGGCCGCCCGCGGGCTGGGCGGAGCCTTCGGTGGGAGCCGGGTCTTCGGCCTACGCGAGGCGCCCCGGCCGCTGGTTTCGAGCGGTCATCCACTGAGTGTCTTGGCGGTGGCGCGGCCCTATCTCTGGTTGCGAGAGGTCGTGGGCGGCTCTGCCGCGCGCGCCCTGCCGCTGGGACGAGCCGTCGCCGGCTCAGCGTTCGCGGGAGGCGGATGGCTACGGGTCGCTGGGGCTGGTGTCGTTGGCCTGGGGACCGGCTATCTGGTCGCCCATCTACGGTCGGGAGCGGGAGCGCCCGCCGGGGCAGCGGGGCTCGGGGCGGCCCTGATCGCGGCCGGTGCCCTGCTCTGCGCCCTGCCCTATGGGTCGATCGTCCGCTGGTTTCGTGGGTGTGGGGTACGCAGGGTGGCGTCGGCGGTCACCGCGCTCGTGGAGGGCCCGCGGGTTCTGAGTGGCAGCCGCTCGGGGTCATCGGACCGGACGGCGCCGGCGATCCGGGCGGAGGACCGGGTCGAGGACGGCGTGCGCGTCTGTCTTGTTTCTGGGATGGTGCTGGCGCTCGCCGCCGGATTGGTGGGCGGTTTGAGCGGTGGGTCGGGGGCGCTGACCGTGGTGGCGGTGGTCTTGGCGCTGGGCGCGCTTGCGCTGGTCCTCTGGCGGCCCGAGGTGGTCCTGTTCGCGGCTGCCGCGTTTCCTTGGCTGGACTGGACTGCCCGGCAGACGCTCGGTGGTCTCGGGGGCGCGTGGGACGACGCCTTACTGCTGCTCTCCCTCGCTCTGCTGCTGTGGTGCGTGATCGTTCAGCGCAGGTGGGCGCTGTGGACCGTTCCCGTCACGTTGCCCACCATCCTCGCTCTGGCAGCGGCCGTGGGTTCGATCGTCGTGCGGCACGTCCCCAGCGACGTCGCCATCTATGCGCTACGGATGCTGTTTCAGCCGGTGCTCTTCTACTTCGTGGGTTTCCTCTTGCCTAAGACCAGGCGTTCCGTGCAGTGGGTGGTGGCCGTGTTCGTTCTTGCCTGCGTAGGCTTGGCGCTGCACGGTATCTACCAGTACGTCACGGATGCGCCCATGCCCGCCCAGTGGGTCGACAGACTCGAAGTCGGGATCGGCACGCGGGCCTACTCCATCGTCGAGAATCCCAACGGCCTGGGAGCGGTGCTCCTGATCGGGGTGTCGATCTCGTTGAGCCTGGCTCTGGCGCCGGGTCTGAGTGGTCTGCAGCGGGGCGCGATGGCGGTGGCGTGTGCCATACTGCTCACCGGCGAGGCCGTCACTTTCAGCCGGGGCGGATGGATCGGCCTGATCGTGGGCGTGGTCGCGCTTCTCGTACTGGCCTACCGGCGCTATCTGGCGCCACTGGTTGCGGTGGGGGTCGTGGGCTGGTTCGTCATGCCGCGCGTGGTCATCAACCGGCTGACCTTCGCTTTCAGCTCGTCGTACATCGCCCAGAGTCTGGCGTTCGGCAGGCTCTGGATCTGGACGTACGCCCTACGGCAGATCGCCGCCCACCCCCTGTTCGGTGTGGGGTTGGGGACGTTCGGGGGGACGGCGGCCGTGCGCTTCTCGTACGGCAGCCTCTGGGTGGACAATTTCTACCTGCAATTGGCGGCCGAAGGCGGCCTGCTCCTTCTCTTCTTGTTCCTCTGGGTGCTCCTGTCGGCTGCTAAGGGCTTGGTGAAAGCTCACCGGACCACCGGCGATCCGTACCTGCGCGCGCTGGCCGCCGGTGGGTTCGGCGCCTTTGTGGCGGTCGCCGGAGCCAATTTCACCGCCAGCGTATGGGAGACGCTGGTGGTGGGAGTGGGCTTCTGGTTCATGACCGGCTTGGCTACCTCCGCGTGCTTTCAGGACCCTGCGTCCACTTCGACCCGGGAGGGGGCGTGAGCAGTCCTGCCGCTCAGCCCGCGGCGAGCGTTGGACTGCGGGTCGCTCATGTCATCGGCGGAGGTGACACCGGAGGGGCGATGACCTACCTGCTGCCGCTGGTGGCGGCTCTGCGGGCCGAGGGCTGTGATGCCCGGCTGGTCTGCTTGGGCGGGGGCGGCCTGGCGGAAGAGGCGGCGGCCAGGGGGCTGCCCTGTAAGGTGCTCCCCATGGCGGCCGCCTGGGATCCGCGCGTGCTGCCGGGGCTAAGGCGCGCGCTGACGCGTGGTCTGTGGGACGTCGTGCACACGCATGGGATGCGGGCCAACTTCCCGGTGCGCGTGCT
>JAFGIH010000385.1 GCA_016929985.1 Thermoleophilia bacterium
CTGTGGCGCGCCGGCGAGGACGAGACCGCCCGGCCCGACACTCGTGAGCTGACCGACGACGAGATCGCCTGGCTCTATCAGCAGGCAGGCGCCGCTGGCTTTCCACTGCTCGTGGTGTGGGGCGGCGAACCCCTGCTGCAGCCCGATCTGACCGGACTGCTCGAGGTGGCCCGCGCGGCAGGACTTGCGGTAGTACTGATCACCAACGGGTGGCTGCTCCCCGAACGCTGGCACGAGCTGCGCGGCCTGGTGCGGACACTCATCGTGAGTCTGGACGACGTAGGCGACGCGCACGACCGCATGCGCGGACTGCCGGGCCTGTTCGAGCGCTTGGACGGCTTCGCGACCGAACTCAGCACGGACCGCCTTCGCCCGCGGCTGCTGGTGAACACGGTGCTGTCTCGCGAGAACCCGGGCGCGCTGCGCAGAGTCGCCCCGGTCGCGAAACGCTGGGGCGCCGGTCTCTACTTCTGCCCCATGGAGACCGGGGTGATGCTCGACGCGGGATTCAGCGGCTCCAAGGAAGGTCTGGCGCTGTCGGCGGGCGAGCTGCGCGAGACCGCGGCGCTGGCCCGCGCCCTCCAGGCCGCCGGCTACCCGCTGCTGACCACCGGACGCTACCTCGACCTCCTGGCGGCCGACCCCGGTCTGCACGGGTACGTCTGCAGTGCCCCCCATGCCACCCTCACCGTGGAGGCCGACGGCGCCGTCCGCGACTGCATGCGCCGCGACGTGCCTCTCGCGACCGTGCAGGAACTGCGCGCGTCGGGAGACTCACCGGCCGGCCTCATTCGCGGGCCTCACTATCAGGCCATGCTTCGCCGGGCCGCTTCATGCACGGCCTGCAACAACCCCGATGTCCTCGAGACCTCCTGGGCCTGGCAGTTGCGCCCGTTCATGCTACGCCGGGCGCTGCGTCTGGGCGCGAGGTAGTCGCCGGCCGACGTGACCCCGCGCAGCCGACGGTCCCTAAAGCCCAAGTACCGCGGACCCGATATCTGGTCTAGTGACAATGCATAAAGGGGCGAATAGTCGTATGACGCATAGTGGGCGGTGGGTGTGGGTCGGGGCCGGGCTTCTTCTGGCCTACGTGGCCGCATATGCGGCCGTAACGTCTCTCTCCGGCTTCCCCGCCAAGATGGCCGTACTCGACCTCATGATCATCGGGGCCGCCCTGGCGGCCACGTGTCTCTGTGTGCTTGCGGCGAGAAGAGCACACGACCGGTTCATGCGCTGGTATTGGGGTCTCGTTGCCGCGGCCGCTCTCTGCCTGACGATCGCGGAAGCCATTTGGGCTGTTTACGAACTGGCACTGGACGATAGAGCACCGTATCTCTCGCTCGCCGACATCGCCTGGCTTGCCTTCTATCCCCTCGTGTACGCGGCAATGATGAAACTCCCCGCCGCTCGGGCTGTCAAGCGGAGCACCGGCATGGTCTTCTTGCTCGACGGCATGCTGATGGCGGCCGTAGGAGCGGCTCTCATCTGGGAGTTCCTTCTGGACCCCGTCATCCATCCGGGAGCCACCCCGCTCGCCAACGTCACCGCGCTTGGATACTGCGTACTCGACCTCTTGCTCGTCGGAGCGTACGCTTCGCTGGCCTTGTCGGCGGCACGGCGGACGATACCCAAAGGCACCATCTGGCTGATCGCCTCGCTGACGATCATGCTGGTCGCCGACACGGTCTACGCACGCATGATCGTCACCGGTACTTACGCCACCGGCGTTTGGGTCGATCCTCTTTGGACCCTCAGCTATGCGCTCCTTGGCATCGCCGCCCTGGCCTATGTCCGAGGACGGGCACGTGGCGACAAGATCGAGAGTCAGAGTGCTTCTTCGTTCGCCCGAGCCGGCGTCGGATTGGGAGGGCTCATACACTCCTACAGCCCGTACGCCGCCGTGGTCGCATCGGGCTTCATCCTCTACAACCATTTCGTGACCAACAGTAGCTCAAGCACGGTAGTCAGCTCGGTGGCCATCATCTTGAGCACACTCATCCCTGTTCTCGTACTCACGCGTCAGCTCGTCTTCACAGCTCAGAACTACCGGCTCCGGGTCTCCCTCGTGGAAGCCTCGCAGGCGCTCGAAGAACGGGTGAACGAGCGCACGCGGGAACTGGAGGCGGAGAAGGAGCGGCTCGCCATTCTGAACCACGCATCCAAAGAGATCAGCCACTGTGCCTCGGTTCAAGAGATACTCGAGGCCGGAGCGGCGGTCCTTTCCCAGGCTGCACACTGTGCCTCGGTAGCGCTGTCTGCGCCCGGCCAGCGCGGAAGCCTTCGCTTCGCTTCTACCAAGGAACTGCCGGAGACAAGCCAGAACCAGCTCCGCAGAGTGCTCCGGAAGTTCCTGCTTTCCAACGCCGACAACACCGATGAGACTCCGATACTGGTCGATGACCGGGGTGCGCCGGGCTCCGGCAACGACAACGCGGGTACGTCCGCCGGTCCGCTCGTGAAGACGATGGTGTTTCCCATGGTCTACCGTCAGGTGATGCTGGGAGCCGCGTGCATGGCAACCGATCAAGACGACTGCGGACTGTCTGAGCGCGAGCTCGAACTGGTGAGCAACATAGTCTCACAGGTCGCGGTGGCGCTCGAGGGGGCGTGCCGCTACGACGATGCGCGCTATCTCGCCGATAACGACGCTCTGACCGGTATCGCAAACCGCCGCCATATCATCGAATGCCTCAACCGGGAAGTGGCGCGGAGCAGCCGGGCCGGTTCGTCCTTCTCGCTCGTGATGATGGATGTCGACAGGTTCAAGTTCTTCAACGACACGTACGGACACGAAGTCGGCGACCAGGTGCTGGTGACCGTCGCGACAGCCCTCCAAGAAGCCCTGAGGGGTATCGATACGCTCGGCCGGTTCGGTGGAGACGAGTTTCTCGCCATCCTGCCGGATACCGACCGGGAGGGGGCCCGCCGGGTGGTCGAGAGGATAGGGGAGTGTCTCGCCGACCACCCGGTAGCCGTAAAAGACGCGCTCCCACTCGCCCTGCAGCTGAGCTGTGGCATAGCCGTCTTCCCCCAGGATGGACGGAACACTCACGAGCTGTTCCACGTCGCCGACGCCAATATGTACCGGGC
>JAFGIH010000386.1 GCA_016929985.1 Thermoleophilia bacterium
ACCCATTGCAACGAACCGGCCCCCGACCCGGGCCGCTCTGGCGCTGGCCATCATCTTCATCTTAGGTGGAGTTTCACTCTTCACCGGATGTGGCGAAGACGCCACCACGCCAAGCACACAGGAGGTGAGCGACGTGAGCACAGTCGACAAGTTGATCCGCACGGACGAAGAATGGCGGGAGATCCTGCCTCCCGAGCGGTACGAGGTCCTGCGCGAGAAGGGCACCGAGCGGCCTTTCACCGGCGAGTACGACGATCACTGGGAGGACGGGGTCTACGCCTGCTACGCGTGCGAACTCCCCCTCTTCGACTCGACTACGAAGTTCCACTCCGGTTCGGGATGGCCCAGCTTCTGGCAGCCGATCACGCCCGAGGCTGTCGAAGAGCATGCGGACAGCTCGTACGGCATGCAGCGAGTGGAAGTGACGTGTGCGCGTTGCGGCGGGCACCTCGGGCATGTGTTCACCGATGGTCCGGAGCCCACCGGGCTGAGGTACTGCATCAATTCGGCATCTCTACAGTTCGTCCCCCGGTAGACCGTGTAACCTTGGATGCGATGAGGTAACGTCTCTCAGTCAGGACGACGCCCGTCGTCCGGCCAGAGCAAGGATCTTTCCGGAGGTAACGTTGTGGATACTGCCGATGCCATGGGTGTGCTCGAACGCTTCAGGCGTCGCACGCTGGAACTCGTCCGCGAGCAAGGGCTGTCCGACGACCAAGTGGAGGTCGTCTCTGCCCGCCCCTTGACTCCCGAAGAGGCCATAGGTAAACCCGAGCGGACCGACTTCCCCATACAAAAGGGCAAGGAGTTCATGATGGAGGCCCGCTACCGCGGCAGCCGCGGTCAGGCCTTCACCTCCATGCCGAGCGAGTTCAGCGGGACCATCGAGGAAGCCCTGGCCCGGGAGCTGAACACCGATTTCGACCGGGCGCTCGTGGTGGCGACGGCCAACGCCGTTCTAGCGCACCTCGGCGTGACCGAGAAGACCGTCCACTGCCGGGACGACGGTCCGAAGAAGTGCGCAGAGCAGGTGGTCGACTATCTGGGCGAACGCTTCGGTACCCCGCGCATCGCCATCATCGGCCGCCAACCCGCTCTCATCAGCGCCCTCAAAGACAAGTTCCCTGTGCGGGTCACCGACCTGGACGAGGACCAGATCGGCAAGACCAACCTGGGAGTGCTCATCGAGAGTGGCGAGAACACCAAGGACGTCATCGATTGGTGCGACTTGGTCTTCGTGACAGGCACGGTGCTTGCCAATGACACCGTCGAATCGGTCATGGCAGGGAAGCCTATCGTCTTCTACGGAGTCACCATAGCGGGCGCCGCCGAGTTGTTGGGGCTCGAGCGATACTGCCCCTGCGCCATCTGATGAAGACCGTCGCCCCGCGATCGACCCACCGGGAGGAGAGACCTTGAAAACCGCCCTCATACTCTACTGGTCGCATACCGGCAATACCGAGAAGGTCGCCGCCAGCATCCAGGCCGGCCTCCAGACCGGAGGCATGTCGGTCGCCGTGGAACGGGTCCCCGACGCCGGCGACTTGGACTTCTTCGACTACGACCTTGTCTGCGTCGGCTTTCCTTCCTACAACTGGCGTCCCCCCAAGCCCATGGACGACTATCTGAGAGACAAGTTCGCCCACTACCGGCAAGCGGGCCGCATCCTTCCCGGCGCGCCGACGGTGCCGGGCAAGAACGCCCTCATCTTCTGCACCTACTCCGGACCACAC
Organism: Thermoleophilia bacterium; assembly: GCA_016929985.1. The sequence goes on from JAFGIH010000386.1 coordinate 1,734, forward strand.
ACGGGTATCAAGGAAGCCATTCCCGCGGGCAAGTACGCGGGGCAGTTCTTCGAGCATCTCGGCTTCACCGTGCTTGACGAGTGGTACGTCCTCAGCGAGTTCCACGGAAACGAGGACATGAGCACCAAGGGCAGGATGGGCAACATCAAGGGCCTCCCCAACGAGGCCGACCTGATACGGATGGAAGACCAGGCCCGCCTGCTCGTCTCGCGCCTGCAGAGCTAGAAGACCGCCCGGGGGCTATCGCCGCAGAGTCGCCACCAATCGTTGAGGATGTAGCACCAAGTCCAACGCGTCACAGATGCCGGTGACCACGATGTCGGCCGCCAACAACGCCGATGTCGACGCGCCCTCCGGCCCCACGACACAGATCCCCACGGCGCTCTCTTTGAGCATGAAGGTGTCGTTCGCCCCGTTGCCGATCGCGATGGCGCTCTCCGGCCCCAGCTCGCGCAAGAACTGGAGCTTCTGCTCGGCCTCCTCGCCCTTGGCGATGATGACGGTCTCGAGCCCCAGCGCGTCTTTGGCGCGAGCCGCGCCACCGTGGGTGTCGGCGGTGATCATCACCGGTCGCGGGTCGCCGCCCAGCCGGCCCAGCCGCTCGGCCACCCCTTCGATGAGTTCCCCGTCCAGGCCGAGGGTCCCGTTCATATCAAGCACGAGGTGCCCGATGTCGTAGGTTCCCCGGCCGGGGATGACCAGTCTCATGAAAAGCCCCTTCGCTCGCTGCCGAACGCCCTGGACCGCGGTCCGATTGACCGCACTCACGCCGGGAATGTAGCACGGCCGCCCTCGCGCAGATAGAGGCCGCCGATGTCTCTCTAATTCATATCACACCATAGATGCAATTTGCATCTATGGTGTGATATGATGTGAGTCGAATATGGGACCGGTGTGTGGTCCATCTATCGAAAGAGAGGCGCATCATGCCTGGAGGCGATAGGACCGGACCTCCTCGTGGAGGAGGAGGCGGAGGAAGAGCGGGCGGCGGTAGAGCTGCCGGCCCGGCGGGATCGTGCGTATGCCCCAAGTGCGGCTACCGCGAGACCCATGTCGCAGGACAACCGTGCAACAAGACACCGTGCCCCAAGTGCGGCACGATCATGACCAG
>JAFGIH010000387.1 GCA_016929985.1 Thermoleophilia bacterium
AATGAGCGTACGCTCACTGAGTATGTGCTCAGTGAACAAGATAGTAGGCGACGAGACGCCTGTCAAGCCGCGCACCCGTACCCTTCCTCCCGAGGAGCGCCGCAGGCAGATCATCGACGCCGTGCGCCGGGTGGTGGCGGAGCACGGAGTCCCCAACACCACCGTGTCGCGTGTAGCCGAGGCCGCGGGCGTTGCCCAAGGGACGCTCTACCTCCACTTCCGCGACAGGACCGACATGCTCCTCGCCGCGCTGGAGTCCATCTGGGCGGAGATGCGTGGTCTGGTGGAGATACCCGGCGAGACCGACCAGCTGGAGCGGCTGCGCAAGGCTGGACAGAAACACACCGAACTCATGGCGACCGAGCAGGGCAGCTTCGCCGTCCCCTGGGTGGAGTTCATAGCCGCTCCTGCCGAGATGGGTCTGCGGGGGGCCGTTGCCGAGACCCAGCGCCGTGCCTTCAGGGTCATGCGCGACATCGTCGAGTTGGGCAAGGCCGAGGGCCGGATACGCGCCGACGTGGACGCCGATCAACTGGCTTGGGAGTGGCTCATGTTCGTGTGGGCCGAGAACATCGCCTGCCTGGTAGGGCTCGACGAGTTCTTTGAAGAGAAGCGCTCCCAACCGCTTCTCGAACTCATCCTCGAGAAAGCTTCCCCCGACGCCGACTCTGCTCCCCGCCCCAGCCGAGAACCGAAAGCGCCATAAGGGCCACTACTTCTCCGCGAGCGGCGCGATAGGTGCGGCCCCGGAGTTGTCCCGGTTGGCCCACTCCCGCTCCGACCAGGTCATGTACCGCGGCGGGACCTCGGGGTCGCTCGAGGGGTAGACCTTGTCCCTCGAGTACTCCCAGTTGGGCCCTATGGGCGGCTCGTCGGGTAGGAACGCCTCCGGAAGCGGCGGTCCTCCGGAGCGCTTGTCCTCGGCCGCATCCTTCGGGGCGGTCCACGGGACCTCATACGGTGTCATGAGGATGCCCGGCGTGCGCATGTGCCAGAGCTTCCACTCCCCGTTCTCAACGATGAAGTCGCAGTCATACTTCATCCAGCACCAAGCGGCCTGCGGCTCCGGCGACTCCGGGGAGCCCGTCTCGTGGCCCGGGGCCACCCAGATACCTCGCGCGGTCTTGAGATCGGCCGCCACCTCGATGCAGGGTTGGCACGGCGTGTGCACATGCATCTTGCCCCGGAAGTCCCCGTCGACCCAATTGTGAAAGCCGGGGTACAGCTTCATGATGCCCTCGCGGCCACAGTAGCGGCCCCACGTCATCTCCGACCAGGTGTCTTCACTGTCGAGGGCGAACAGTTCAGCGCACTCCTGATGCCGGTTGGCCGTGTGATAGAAGGCATACTTCGACATGAGGTTCTGGATGTCGATATACGCCTCGATGCGGGCCAGGCGCTGCTCGAGGGTCATTGCTTCGGTATAGGAGCTCATGGCGCCTCATTCCATGGTGGTTGTACTGATCGACCATCCTCACTGGGCGGGCGACCACTCCACACCCGTGAACTCGGCGGCGGCGGTCAGCACCGTCGTCATCTCGTTCACTATTCCCAGGTTCTGAGCCCGAGCCATGCAGTCACCGGCGCTCACGTCGAACAGCAGGTCCCACCACATGGCGATGTCTTCATCACTCAGCGTGCCGACGGTGACGCCGGCATCGGTGAGCAGCTTGATGGAGGCTTCGGTGTCGGCGGCATCGAGCTCCAGGCTGAAGGTCTCGGTCTCGGCGGCCGCTTCGTACATGACGGCCTGGGTCTCTTCGGTCAGCTTCTCCCAGGTGTCGAGGTTGACCGTGAAGGCATTGCCGGCCGCGTACGTACCATCGAACATGTAGTACTTGCAGACCTCATACCACTTCAGGTTGACGGTCGGGACGAAGCCCATCTGGGTGGCTTCTATCACACCGCGCGACAGGTTCTCGTAGGTGTCGGGCGGGAATGATTGCACCACCGTGTAACCCATGGCTTCGAAGGCCGGGATGGAACCACCCGCCCCGAATTTCTTCCCCACGAGGTCGGAGAGCTTGGTGAAGGGCTCTTTGGCGATGAACACGTTGCCGCCACCGGCCGTGAAGCCCAGATAGATGACGTTGTTGGCGGCCGCTTCAGCCTGGATGAGCTTGGAGGTATCCGGGTTGTCGAACACGAGGTAGTTGAAATAGTCGATAGCCCCCTGGGCGTCCGGCGGAGCCCACATGGGGAAGTTGAGCAGCGGGATCTGATCGGCGAAAGGCGGATGGCCAAGGGAGACCATATCCACCGAGCCGGAGCTCACCAGGCCGAGCTCCTCCATGTTGGTGCCGAGCGTCCCACCGAAGAAGATGTCGAATTCCACGGCGCCCGCCGTCGCGTCTTCTACGTAGTCGCAGAAGTGCTGGACTATCTTGCCGCCCGCTTCAGTCTCGATGAACGTGGTCGCGTACTTGATGGTTATCGGTTCTTGTGTAGGCTCGGCGGCCTCGGTAGTCGTGGTCTCGGGCGCCACCGCGGTGGTGGAGGTGGTTTCAGGCACCGCGGTGGTCGCGGTGGTCGCCGGCGCCGCGGTGGTCGCCGTCGTCTCCACCGCCTCCTCTTCGCCGCAGGCCGCGACCCCCAGGCAGAGAGCCAACGCGACGACCATCACCAACCCTACAGTCAGAAATCTCTTCATCATCGACCCTCCTTTTCTAGTCGGCGAGCCTCCAAATGGCTCACCGCCTTGCCCAATACGATCATACGACTTTCCCACGCTACCCGCCCCCGAGCACGTTCGGTATCCAGGTGGTGATCTGCGGGACCAGGGGCAGGATCAACGCCACCGCGAACTCCACTATGAAGAAAGGCCAGATGCCTTTGAATATCACCCCCGGATCCACTCGGAGCGCATTCGCCACCGCGAAGACGTTCATGCCGATGGGCGGTGTGAGCCCCGCCATCTCGCCTACGAACACCAGAACCACCACGAGCACGTACGGATCGAATCCTACGCCCGTGAGCAGGGGCACCACCACCGGGATGGTGATGATGATGATGGATGCGATGTCCATGACCATGCCACAGAACACATAGAAGACCAGCACGATCAAGAACACCACGTAGGGCGGCACGCTCACGGTCGTGATCCAGTCGGCCAGATGGTCCGGAAGCCTACTCAACGAAATGAACCGGCCGAACATGGTGCCCGCGATGATGATGGGGAAGAACCCCGCGTTCATGACGCAGGCCTCCCAGGTCGCCTTGATCATGTACTTGAGGCTGATGCCCCGGCACAGACCGTAGATGATGAGGATCATGGAGCCGATAGCCCCGCCCACGGTGGCAGAGAACCAACCCCAGTACGTGCCGCCTATGATGAGGACGAAGAAGATCGCCACGGGCACTAGGAGCCGGAGCGACCTCAGCCGGTCCATCCACGTGAT
>JAFGIH010000040.1 GCA_016929985.1 Thermoleophilia bacterium
CGCGCTCCCAGAGCAGTCCATTCCGCCACCTTGCTCGGGCACGAGAAGGGCGGGCCGACTCTTGCCCTGTTTCACGCGACCGAGCCGGTACCGCGTGCCATCCGCACCGACGGGAGATATGGGGACATCGGCGTAGCGAAGCTTACGTTCTCGGCCCCTGACGTGAGCACTGTCTGGCAGAACAAGAACGGCGTCCTCAGCTTCTACTCTTCACCGAAGAGCGTGGTATTGCAGGACGCCGAAGACTGCGTCTTTGTCTACGGACGGGACCCGGAAGGGAATCTGATAGAGATCGTCTCCGCTCCCCGTGATACCCCGGAGGCCGTCCCTGTGCTCCGCTCTGTCGGCATCGCCGTCACCGATCTGGAGCGATCCCTAGCATTCTATGAGAACGTCCTGGGCTTCGATAGGCTGGTTCTTGCGCCGCACGCCTCCCTTTCGGGCCTGATCGACGAGATCACCGGCGGGAATGCAAGTACCGTCCGCTCCTGTCTTCTTGCGACGAGTAGAGGCGCAGGAATGCTGGAGCTCATCGAGGTGACAAAGCCCCGGGGAAGGTCTATCCCGTTCGGTGTGCAATGGGGAGACTTCGGCTACCTTCAGCTTTGTCTCTACGCGACCGACAGAGAAAGACTGGCCGCGGAGGTCGAGGCGGAGGGAGTGGATGTGATCCTTCCGTTGCAGAACATCGACGATCCGGAGAATCCGGCCATGTTCATGTACATGAGGGATCCTGACGGCATCCCGATTGAGATAGTAGTCGGTGCCTAGGCCGTCAGGTCGCCGCTACACCCGTGCTGCCGGTGGGCCCGGGACAAAGCTTAGTCAGCGAAAGCTATCCCGGACGAACTCCGCCAACCGGCTCATCTCGATGCGTCGCGACGCGAGCGGTGCGTCGTCCTGTTGATAGGCCGGCAGGCTTCTTTCGAATACGGGCTTACTCGGATTGACGTAGAACACACCCAGCGGCAATCGCTCCGTCTCGATAGCCCGCCGGAAGGCCTCCACCCGGTCGCCCGGATCGTGGTCGTCCTCCAAGGCATACGTGTTCTGGCGTAACCACTGGGCCGTGTTCACTTTGTTGAACGAAACACAGGGGTGCAGCACATCCACCAAGGCGTAGCCGGGATGCCGGATGGCCTGCTGCAAGATAGTCTTCAGCGCCGGCTGGTCCACGGTACTGGCACGCGCCACGAAGGAAGCGTTCAGCGAGATCGCCACCGCGATCGGATTGAAGGGCTCCGAGAGGACCCCATCCACCTGCACGGGGGTGTGAAAGCCGCGCGTGCTCGTGGGCGAGGCCTGCCCCTTCGTCAGACCGTACACCATGTTGTTGTGCACGATGTTGGTGATGTCGGGGTTCCTGCGGATGGTATGGACGAAATGGTTGCCTCCCTCTCCGTACATGTCCCCGTCGCCGCTCTCCGCGAGGACGAGCATCCCGGGATTCGCCACCTTGATGCCGGTCGCCGCCGGAAGCGCCCGTCCGTGCAGCCCGTTGAACGTGTGGCACTTGAGATAGTGCGGCATCTTGGCCGCCTGACCGATCCCTGAGATGATCACCACCTCCTCCGGTTTGCGTCCGGATTCGGCCAGGGTCTCTTTCAGGATCTTCCAGATGACGAAGTTGCCGCATCCAGGGCACCAGGCGGTCTCGCTCTGCTCCATATCGAAAAGAGTCGAACCCACAGCAGCCTCCTTTCCTAGCCGGCCGCCTCGTCCAGCCTGTGGACGAGTTCCTCCACCGTGAAGGCGAGACCGTTGTATTTGAGGATCTTCACCGGGATGTCGACCTGCAACCGGCTCTGGATGATCTGGGCGAACTGCGCCGTGGCGTTGTTCTCGACGATGCAGAGGCGCTTAGCCTTGCGCAGCAGGTCGGCCGCGCCGGGGTGGAGCGGATACACCTGCTTGAAGTACAGCACCGCATGCTTTCCGCCCTTTGTCTTGTCGATGGCCTCGGTCACGAGGTGCACCGTCGACCCCCAGCAGACCACCAAGGTCTCGGCATTCTGCGGACCGATCCACTCCGGCGGCAGTGCTTCGCGTGTGAGGGCGTCGAGTTTCTTCAGGCGCTTCTGGACCATCCGGGTGCGGATGTCGTGATCCTCGGTGATATGCCCCTTCTCGTCGTGCTCGTCGCTGTCGACGACGACAAGTCCGTCGCCATGTCCCGGAATACCGCGCGGGGTGACCCCGTCTTCGGTGAAGGCATAGCGTTCGTAATCGGCCGCGGTGCGGATGAGCGCATCCGACTGCTCGAACCCCGAGAAGTCGAAGGGGGGCAGATTGTAGTAGGAGTCGATGAAGTACTGATCGGTGAGGACGAACACGGGCACCTGATACCGGTCGGCCAGGTTGAACGCCTTCTGCGTCAGGTGAAAAGCATCGTCCAGGGTGCCCGGCGCGAAGATCGCCCGCGGGAACTCGCCGTGGCCCGCATGGAGGGCGAACAGGAGCTCGCCCTGTTCGGTCCGCGTAGGCAGGCCGGTGGCAGGCCCCGGTCGCTGGGCTAGGTGGATCACGATGGGCGTCTCGGTCATGGCCGCCAGGCTCAGGCCTTCCACCATCAAAGCGAAGCCGCCCCCGGAGGTGGAGACCATACTGCGCGCTCCGGCATACCAGGCGCCCAGCGCCATGTTGATGGCCGCGATCTCGTCCTCGGCCTGTTCGGCGACGATGTCGAAATCGGCGCCATGCTGCGCGAGGAAGGTGAGCACCGACGTGGAGGGCGTCATGGGGTAGGAGGAGATGAAGCGGCATCCTCCGGCTATGGCGCCCAAGGCGACCGCCTCGCCGCCGTTCAGGATCACGTCCTCCGTGGTGTTGGATGCGTCCGCGCCGCCGGCCGTGAACGGCAGCTTGTGCTGCAGCTGGGCTCCCGCTTCGTAGCCGAGCGCGATGGCGGAGAGGTTCTCGTCAATGATCTTCTGGTCCCGTTTCCGAAAGGCGTCTTGTACGCACGACCGGACAACCGATTCATCGACCTCGCAGAGAGCGGCGATGACACCCACCATCACCACGTTCTTGTAGATGGCCTTGCCCGCCTCTTTGGCGAGACTGGAGAGAGGAACGTTCTCGAACCGGCCGGGAGAGTCGTCTTCACGCGGGGGGAAGGTCTCCTCCTCGCCAAGGATGATCGTATCTTGCGATATCCGCGTGGAGCAGTGTTGATAGGCATCGCTATCCAGCGGCACGAAGATGTCCATGCGATCGACCAGCGCCCGCACGCGCTCGGGGGAGATGCGGATGGTGGTGGAGTTGCTGCCGCCCCGCACCCGCGACATGTACTCCTTGGTGGCGAAGACGTTCAGGCCGGCCTCTCGGAATATGGCGACCATCAGTTGCTCGGCGGTCTGCACGCCCTGCCCCGCCGGACCGCACAGGACAATGGATATATCCATGCTTTCAGGCGCCATAGATTCTCCTTCGGTCTGTTTCCGGTGGAAGAAACTTCAGGGGTACTCTACCCAGCATCCCGCCTTCTGCAACAGGAAAGCGTAGGAGGCTAGCGAGAAGGTCCGGCGGTCATCAGCCCCAGATCGGTGATGTGCAGCCAGATGTTGCTGAGCAGCGGATCCCACTCCACCAACCCCTGCCGGGCCAGTTCGGCCGCGGCCTCTCTCACCACATCGGCCTCCAGCCCCAGCTCATGTCGCAACTCGGCGCCGGAGACCTCGGCCTCGGCATTGGCCCGGTGCGCGGCGGCCAGGTAGGCCAGGATGGCCTGGGTGGGGGAGGGCTGTGTGGGGTCAGGGGTCATGGGTGGCATCAGGCTAGCACGGGGCGCGGATTATCTACCGGAGGTCAAGGATGGCTTGCCCGAGGTACTCGTGGTCGCGCTCGGGATTGGCAGCTTAGGCATTCCGGCCGTAGTCCGTACTCGTAGACCTTGACAAATCATTGTTCTGGCAATAGCCTGTGTAGCACGGAAATTGCGAAGTTTTGTTCCGTGGGGCTCAGACTCAAACCCGAATGGGGGGCGAGAGTCACGAGCCAGGGAGCCAGGCAGTGAATGGGACTGCCCGGTTTTCCAGTTGTGGGGTGGGTGGCTTGCCACCCATTCTGTTTGACATAGGGCCGCGCAAGTGGTTCGGACGGCCCGTTGAGAGGAGAGAGACATGTGGTGGAAGGCTTTTTAGTCTGAACCTGCGCTAACGTTCTGGCCGCGCTTAGCCGATACACGGGAGTGCTATCACACGGCTTCCAGCAGGCTCTTGAGGATAGGCGCGAATGGGGCAAGCCGAAACGGACGGTATCTCGAGGCCAGTGACTCTCTGGTCGCGCAAAACGCGGATTGAGCTATCCGTCTACTATATCTATGCCGTCGCAGCATTGGCTTTGTTTCTGCTGTGCGGATTGGTTTGTGCGCAGCTGAACGTTTTCGCATATCACCCGCCTGGTGTTTTCCCTTGGGCCAGTTTCGTGGTTCTGTTGGTGCTTGCCGTCTTCGCCGAGGTATATTCCATCCGTGTAGCCTCGGGGATGGAAGTGTCGGCAGGCTTTCTTGCCTGCTTCGTTAGCGCTGCCATCGTGGGTCCGTTAGGCGGTTTTGTGATCGCCGTCATCAGCCAGCTTCCCGGGGCCCGGCAACGCGTCTGGCAACAGACCCTCTTCTACTGTGCCTCGCTGGGTTTGGTCACCGGTCTTACCTCCTTCGCATACTGGGCGGCCCTCAGTTTTATCGGGGGTTCTGCAGGTACGTCGGCCGCACTTCTGGCCGTCTTTGGACTGGGTGCTGGCATCATCTATCAGGGTCTCAACTTCGTAGTCGTCGCGCCGGTTGTCTGGCTGCGGCGCGGCATCGGTGCCAGGCAGGCTTGGCATGACGGCTTCAAACCCTTCCTCCCCTTCGCCCTGTTTTTCCTGGCCATCAGCCTGGGTCTCATCAGCATCTACTACATGTACATGCCGGGGCCGGCGCAGGGTGGGGCCGCCAGTCCCTATTCCACCCTTCTGGTGATCCTGTGCCTGCTGCCCGTCGTGGGTCTTATCTACGCCTTCCGCGCCTATGCCCAGCAGCGGCAACTCGCCGACCACAACGCCAAGCTGGCCGCCCGCAACGAGCGTCTGGCTCTGCAGGCCGTCTCCAGCCAGGTGGCGGCCTTGGACCTCAAAGACAACTACACCGCCCGCCATTCGGCCGCCGTGGCCCAGTGGGCCTGTGATATCGCCGCGGCCATGGAGCTCTCCGAGCACGACCGCAACCTGGTGCACCTTGCCGGGCTGCTGCACGACGTGGGAAAGATCGGCATCCCCGACGACGTGCTCAAGTCGCCGGCCAAGCTCGACAGGGTCAACTGGAGCCTCATCGAGAGCCACTGCTACAACGGCTA
>JAFGIH010000041.1 GCA_016929985.1 Thermoleophilia bacterium
GAATTGGAAGATGGACGAAAGGCGCTCGACGACGTTCGTGTCTGCGGCAGTGCTCCACAGGCTGCGTACGAGGAGACCTATCGCAGCCAGACAGCAAGCTCCGCCAGGTATCCAATCGAGCCGGTGCATTTTGACCCTTTGCCGCCAAGCCATGATGCTCAGTAACACTACGCTGACCACGGCGCCCATCCAGGCGCCGCGCGAGAATGAGACGATCAAAGCCAGGCCATTGAGACCGAATCCCACCCAGTACAGTAGTCGCCAAGCGCGTCTTTGCTCGTGGAGCGCCAGGCCGAGGGAGATCGTGACTGAGAAGATGAGGAATCCCCCCAGGATCACGGGGTTGCTGTAGGTGGAGAACACTCGGCCCGCTATCTGCCATTCCAGGTCCTCCGGGACCATGACCAAGCCTGTGTATTGCAGAAGACCATAGATGGCCACGATCAGGCTCGAGACGAACAGAGACTGTGCCAGACGGTGTACGTGCGCAGAGGTCTCGGCGAGTTGGAGCACCAAGAAGTAGACCAGGGCGTAGGTCGCGAACGTGAGCAGGCCTTCGTAGCGCCCAAAGACGCCGAACAGCGCAGTCGGCCAATGGACGGACGTGAAGGTGGTGATCGCCACCCAAACGAGAAAGCCTATGATGAGCCAATCCACGGGAGTATGGCGTATGCGACCGCCTCGGCGGAGCACATCCCAGGCCCACGCGCACAGTGTTACGAGTGTGAGTATCTGGACGACGGCCAGCTTGACCAACTGGACAGAACTGAAGTCGAGACGGGTGGACAGACCGGGAACGGTGAAGTCACCCATCACGACAGGCACGAGAAACACCATGATCACCAACGCCCACCAGGCTATCCGGCGGGCCGCACTTGGCTTCGAGATGATTGCCTCGTTGTTGTTGATCAAGCTTCGTCCCTACCTGGACCCACGTCCGGTGAGCACGACGCGCAGGGTCTCGGTGATGATCTGGAGGTCCATGGCCGGTGTCTGATGATACATGTAGATGAGATCGTACTTGAGCTTGCGCTCGGGAGTGGTGGCGTAACTGCCGCTGACCTGCGCCAAACCTGTGACTCCGGGCTTCATGTTGAAGCGTTCCCGATACCCGGGGACCGTGGCGACGTACTGCTCGACGAAGTGGGGCCGTTCCGGCCGCGGCCCGACGAAGCTCATTTCGCCCTTCAGGATGTTGATGAACTGGGGGAATTCGTCTATGCGGAAGGCACGCAGAGCGCGGCCGACCCTGGTGATGCGTGGGTCGTCCTCGTCCGCGAGAACAGGGCCGGTGTCCTCTTCGGCGTTCTTGATCATGGTGCGGAGCTTATGGATGCGGAACGGTTTCAGGCCTCGTCCGACGCGCTCTTGCGAGAAGAAGACCGGGAGACCATCATCGAGTACGATCGCCATGACCGCGAACAGCAACAAGGGACTCGTGATCACGAGGCCGACGAATGAGATCACGGCGTCGGTCACGAGTTTCGCGGCGGCATAGTAGCGGGGCACGGTGGTACGCGATATCTCCATGAGCGGCACGTCGTCCACAATGGCGTCGACAGAACCGATGAAGATCTCGTAGAGGTCGGGAACCACGTCCACACGTACCTTCAGTTCTTCACCCAGCATGAGCGACTCCACGAACTCGCGTAGAGCGATGGGGCTTGCGATTATCACCCGCGTGACTCGGTTTTCTCCGACGATTTGCGCGACATCGTCGACAGTGCCAAGCACTGGGAACCCTCCGACGGATGATGGCGGTGGGTGACGTGGATGGGTGACCTCGTCAAGGAGGCCGGCCACCGTCCAGCCCCAGCGGCTGCGCTGTGACACCTTCTCGGCCAGTTCGACAGATCCCCGGTCTGTCCCGATGATCAGCACCCGCTGCTCCGGCCAGCCCACTGCGGCCAGCCGAAGTAGGGCGATCCGCCAGCCCACCAGCAAGACGATGCCCAGAGCCCAGGCTATGAGGAAGGTCGAACGTGCAAAGGGCGCCGTGCGGGTGCTTCCGAAGAAGGCGATGGCCGCGGTGAGCAAAGTGCCGAAGGTCACGGCGGCGACGGCGCCTCTGGCGACCGCCCACGCGGTGTCGGAGCGCTCGGGATCGTAGAGGCCGTACACCCAGGCGCCGCCGATGAAGAGCACGGTGAGTACCGGCATGAGGATGAGGTAGGCCTCGAAGTTGAACGAGGGTAGCCGGCCGCCGAAGCGGATGAGGAAGGCCAGAACAAACGCGGCATTGACCAGCACCGCATCGACGACGATGGACAGGGCTATGAAACGAGCCCGCGACATCTAGCCGTCTGCTCCCGTAGGCCCGGGCCGTGTCCGCCTGCTGGCCGCATGCCGCTCGATAGCCTCCATGTAGACGTCCACGGTGCCGGACACCATGCGCGGGATGGTGAACTCCACGAGGGCGCGCGCCTGGGCCTGGGCACCCAACCGCGCGCGCAGGTCGTCGTCGGAAAGCAGGCGTGACAGAGCCGCCGCCAGCGCGGAGTCGTCCCGCGGGGGCACGATGAGCCCGGTGACCCCGTCCAGGTTGGCATAGGGGACTCCGGTGGGTAGATCGGTAGAGACCACCGGCGTACCCGCTGCGTGAGCCTCGATCTGGACGAGGCCGAACGCCTCACTGCGGGCCACACTGGGCAGACAGAAGACGTCGGCTGCGTGATACCAGGCGCAGAGCTCGTCATCGTCCTGGGGAGGGATGAAGGTCACGCGAGATGCGATGCCGCTCTGAGCCGCCAGCTCGTGCAGCTCATCCTCCAGCGGCCCGCCTCCGATGAGCACGAGGTCGGCATCCACGTCAGCCATAGCGCGCACGAGCACGTCGACGCCTTTGTAGTAGACCAGCCGGCCGACGAAGAGCACGATCTTGCGCCCGGAATGGGCCGCGCGCAGCTCCGCGGCGCGC
>JAFGIH010000388.1 GCA_016929985.1 Thermoleophilia bacterium
CGTGCGGCGCTGCTGCGAGACAGCAACCATGACTCAGTCAGCCTTGACGTGGGACCGCTTCTCGTGCAGGCCCAAGCTTCGACCGGTCCCGGAGAGGACTTCGATGAGGCGCTTTTGCGGGTTCTGAAGGAGCGGCATGCAGAGCAAGCCACCGGCCTGTTGTCGGCGATCACGCGCCTCATTGAGACTGAGGTCACGCGGAGCGGAGAGCCACGAGCGGAGGTCATTCGCCGGCTTGCGAGTGGCACGCCGTCGACCAAACTCAAGTTGCGGACGTCCCGAAGTGAGATCGTATCGAGCTCCTTGGGAGGAAGCGAGTTTAGCGTCGGTGCCTCTGAGAAGTCGTCTCACCAGACGATCATCCGAATCGGAGATGAGGAGTACCATTCCCTCGAAGAGGTGCCGCCACACTTGCGTCCGATGATTGAGAAAGGGATGTCCCGCGCCCGCCGAAGGGCGCCCTCGGTCGGCACAGAGCCGACACAACGTGGTATGCGGTTGGGCTGTTCCTGGGCAATCATCTCGGCGCTGCTCAGGGGCTGGGGGACTTAGCATCTGTGCGTCTACGCCCGACTGTGTAACATCACGAGGGCTGAGTCGTCAGCCAGGGGAAGGAGCGCAGATCGATGTCTGAGTCGAAATCGTCGCTCGGCTTCATCGGGCTTGGGGCGATGGGCGGCCGAATGGCGCGAAATCTGCTGCAGGCGGGCTATCCGCTTGTAGGCTTCGACACAGATCCCGTCCGCCTTGATGGCTGCGCGAAAGACGGGGCCCAGCGCGCAGCAAGCGCCCGGGACGTGGCGGAGCGATGCGACTCCGTCCTCACCTCGCTCCCGAGCTCAGACGTGACGGTACAGGTATACGAGGAATCGCTCCTGCCGGCGGCGCGGGCCGGGCAGATTTTCATCGACCACGGAATCACCCGCGCCACCGATACCAGGCGCCTGGCCGAACGCTGCTGGGATCGGGGCGCCGAGCTGATAGACGCGCCGGTCAGCGGTTCATTGGCGGACGCGGAGGGAGGCGTTCTACGGATCATGACCGGCGGTGCAGAGCCCACCGTTGCTCGCTGCCGGCCGATCTTCGAGGTCATCGGCGACCCTGAGAAGATCACGCATTGCGGGCCCAGCGGACAGGGACAGGTGATGAAGGGCGTACAGCAGCTCTGCGAAGGACTGGTCGACGCCGCCCTCATGGAAGCAATTGCATACGGTGTCAGGGGTGGGCTGGAGGTGAGTACGATTGTCCGCGCCCTGCGGAGTACGGGTGGCCGCTTCGCGGAGATAGCGCGGAGCGTCTTGGAGGGGAAGACGGCGGCGATGGATCTGCACTACGGGGAATGGGCCTATTATCTCGATGAAGCCGGTGAGCGGGGATTCCCCATGCCCATGTTGGAGGCGGCCTATGAGTTCTATCGCCACTCGCCGTACGTTGGCCGCGATGGACAGGGCAGGGGTCATCCGTCGTTTTGGGCCGAGCTGCTGAAGCAGTCCGGCAGCGTACCGAAGGAGCAGATGAGCCTTTACGAAGAGGTGGACGCAGAACCGTAAAGAGAGGTGAACTCAGCTTCCCTCTATGGCGAGCTCGCGGAAGCCGGCCAGGCCACGGTCTACGACGAATCCAGCCCCACCCCACAGAAGCGTATCATCGCTGGCGCTCAACACTTCTTGGCCGTCTACGCGGGCAGAGACTGTCGCGCCCTGCACGCTAAGCGTCAGTGGGCGACGTTCCCCGGCAGGCCACGCGTGAGGGGTTTCGGCGAGAGTCCTTTCGCCGTAGTAGTTCAAGACGAGTCTGAGGGTGTCGCGTGTTTGGATTAGGGCAAGATAGCGCTGAAGTCCCTGATAGCGCGCCAAGAGTCCGGCAGCGCGTGCAGAGTGAATGGTGAGCAGAGCAGAGATGGTGTAGTCAGTCCAGTCGTCGGTGCCAGTTACCAGAATGCCGATTTCTTTGTTCTTCCCGAAGTACCTGGTGGCGGCGTTATCGTTCGTGAAGTTACCCCGGACCACGTCAAGATCAGATACCCAGCCCATGGGCTGGCCGTCCTGGTTCAGGACCAGTTCGGAGCCCATATGAAGATCGGGGACGCCGGTGTAGCTAACGCGCTGGACCAGAACGCTGCCGGCCGCGTCAGAGTCGCCAGTGAGTTCGATCCCGAAGTCCTTGATGGGGAAGCCGACCTCGGGAATGGTGAATGAGAGGTCGAAACGCTTGTTCGGAAGAAGCGAGGTAGCATCAGAGCAAAGAGTCGCCGACGTGACCTCCTTTTCGCCAGCGCGCACGCAGTGGCGCACGAAGAGACGCCCAGAGATGGGGCTGCCGCCCGCCTCATAACGGCCTTCAAGGGTGATGGTGTAACCCGGATAGAGCCGCGGCGAGCCCACCACCGAGTAACTCCGACCCTCGGCTTGGGCGAGAATTGGGGTCGACACACGCAAGGGTCGGTTTGGGTCGAGTCCATCATACACAATCCGAAGCGCGCGGCCGCCCTCCGCTGTCTGGACATTGGTGACATTAGCCAAGTCGTCGTCTTCGGCTACGTAACCGTGGCGGCTTCTGGGGAGGGAGAAGTGATGCCAGACCCGGGCCTTCGGCAGGGTAAGTTGCGACCACCCCATGAGCGTGCGGCCGAGCGTGGCAAGGCGGAGCGCTTCGGTCAGACAGTCAGTGACATGACGTGATCCCTCGGCCGTCGGGAGGATGATGCGGTCGGCAAAAGGTGACTGGAAGTCATACTCCTCATTGACCCGGTCGAGCCCGAGCTTCACCCCCATAACGCACCCGACATTGGCGGCGTTGCAGTCGGTATCCCAACCAGCCGTGTTGATGATCGTCTGAGACCGCAGGAAGTCATCGGGTGCGTAGCACCAGGCCATGACCATGATCGCGTGGTTCGGAATCACGTGGCAACCACCTCCGTATGCGTCGTAGCCATACCTCTCTGCGATCCGGTCGTAGGTCTGCTCCCAGGTATCGTCTTGCCGGCACCATGCGCGCACATCGCGGTGGAGTTGGGCAATGAGAGAGTCAGCCGGGATGAATCCAATGGCCGTGTCGAGGAGTCTGTCCATGTCCTTTTCGACGAAGGCAGCCGACACGAGCGCGGCCACGATCATGGCGGCGTGGACGGCCTCTCCATCGTGCGAGACCTGGGCGGCAGGGCACGCGAGCCGCACGGCCAGCTCTGGATCGCCCGGCGCGATGAGGCCGAACGCATCGATGAAGATCTGCGCGCCGATCTGCTCGGCCACGATCTTCCCGTTCAGCTCCGCGGAGCCGCTGTCTGGGCTCGGGACACCTTCCTTAAGATTCAGGTAGGCCGTGTGTTCAGTGGAAACACCGCGCCCTCCCCACCACAGAATCGTCTTGTTCTCGATCAGGTAGTTCAACCATGTCTTGCCGAAGAAGTCCGGGGGCGTCTCAGCAAGGAGCCCGGAGTCCTCCAAGGCGCGGATGAAGGTGAACGTGCCGGAGATGTCGTCATCGGCGACCACTAAGGGCTGGCCGACTTCGGCCGCGAGGTACCGATCGACGAAACCGAAACGGTCCACGATTCGGTCCTTGGTCCAGCCCTCAATCGGGCGCCCCATATAGACACCGATGACCTTCCCGAGAACGCCGGCGTATACTTGCTCTTCGTAGTTGGCAAGCTCTGCCACCATCAACCCTATCTCCTCCAGCGGTCAGTCTGCTAACAAGTTTCCCTTGTGGTCGAAGAGTCCTCTGGCGAATGACTGGGTATCAGCTTGTGACAGCGTGAGGCCGATGCGAAGCCGAGTTAGCCAAGACCACCAAGGGTGCTGCGTGCGCGAGGGTTTTCTCCTGCCGGTGATAGCGGCGCATTACCCTGGTGGAAGAACATGGAAAGCCGACGTGCGCGCAGCAGTAGGCAGGCGGGTGAGACCTCGAAGCGAATGCAGGTGAGAACTCGGCGCGGTGGGCGCGGATCATAATGGGTCCCAGAGTGGTACACGAACCAACAGACGACGATACTCCCGACGGCGAGAAACACTGGCGGCGGACACTTTATACGCTCTGGATCGCCATGTTCTTCGTCTTCCTGGAGTGGACGTTCGGCATGACGTTTGTGCCCGTCTTTCTCCAGGAGAAGGAAGGCATTGGCCTCACCTTCGCACAGGCGCAGAGCTGGACCGGCCTTCTGATGGCACTACCCTCGGCCGCGATGTTCTTCTCCACACCGCTGTGGGGAACATACAGCGACCGCGTCGGCCGCAAGCCCGTCGTGATCATCAGTGTCGTCTTCACCTCTCTGCTCCGCGCCGCCTGGTACTGGGCCGACTCCCCCTGGACGCTGCTCACGCTGGGAATCGCGGCCGGCGTCCTGGGGGCTGGAGTGACGGTGGGCCAGGCCATCGTGGCCTCGGTCGCGCCACGCGACCGAATGGGCGAGGCCATGGGAACACTGCAGACGTCGATGACCGTTGGGTTCCTGATCGGGCCCGTGGTGGGGCAGGCGATCGCGGGGATGATCGGACCACGGCCGACCTTCCTCATGCAGGCGGCCTTTGCTGTCATCGGGGCGACGCTCGTCTGGTTGGCGGTGGAGGAGCGCTTCGAGAGGCCAACCCAGGCAGAATCGGTTTCGTTCGCACGCTCAGTGACCAGGGACCTACGACCCCTGGTGGGGAACCGGCAGCTCCAGGCGCTCTGGGTGTTGTCGCTGGTGGTGTTCTTCGGGTTTTCGGCCATGTGGCCGATCATGACCTACTACGTTCAGAGCATCGGAATCCCGTTAGACAAGGTGGCGGCCTATTCGGCCTACGTGATGTTCGTCACCGGATCGATGATGACGATCATGACGCCCTTGTGGGGAAGAATCGGCGACAGGATCGGGCATCGGCGCGTCCTTATCGGGACCACGGCGGCGTGCGGCCTTGTACTTATCCCACATGCCTTCATCCGCACCTACGCGCAGTTCTTCGCGCTGCGGGTGGCGGCGACCACCCCTGGTTCTGGCATCCATCCGAGA
>JAFGIH010000042.1 GCA_016929985.1 Thermoleophilia bacterium
ACTTCCTGTCCCTCCGAAGAGTACGAGCGTGTCTCGCCCGCGCAGCGCGCCGCCCCACCTTCTGCGATACTCTAGCGGGCGCCACACGACACGGGAGCAGTATGTTCAGAGCCGGATGGCGATACGACGGACGCCTCGAAGCTGTGGCCCATCCATCCACTAGGTCAGGCCTATGTTCGCCCGCCTAGGTTCTCTCGCCGTCCGCTTCCGCTGGCCCATCATCGCCGTTTGGCTCGCGGCCGCGGCGGCGCTCACCCTACTCGCGCCCAACATCGACGAGGTCGCCGTGAGCGACCAGCGCAGCTTCCTGCCCATGGCCGCTCCCAGCCTCGAAGCTCACGAGCTCTTGTCGGAGCACTTCCCCGACCGGGTCTCGCCTTCGAGCGCGGTCATCGTGATCGACGCCGGAGCGGATGGCCGCGTCGACGGAGGCGACGCGGCGGCCTTCGTCGCCGGGCTCACCTCCTGGCTGGACGAGACAAGCGGCGCCGACCCTTCCTCCCCCCTCGGGGTGGTGGATAGGGTGGTCTCCCCCGTCCTCGGCGACGAGCTCACCAGGGCCGGCCTCACGAGCGACGATGGACAGGTGGCCCTGGTCTTGGTGCGCTTTCACACCATCGGCACTCAGCCGGAGACCAAAGCAGCCATCGCGGCCATCGAGGAGAGGCTGGCTCAGGCGCCCGCGGGCCTGCAGACCTACATGACGGGCGATGGTCCCATCCTCGCCGCCTACAACACCGCCACCAGAGAGAGTGTGGATTCAACGACGTGGATCACCATCGTCCTTGTGATCGTCATCCTGCTCCTGATCTACCGGTCGCCGGTGAGCCCGCTCATCCCGCTGGCCACTATCGCCCTCGCCTACCTGATCACGCGCGGGGTGGTGGCGTTTCTGGGCGCGCACGTGATGACCATCTCGTCCTACACCAACATCTTCCTCATCGTGGTGCTGTTCGGAGCAGGCACCGACTACTGCCTCTTCCTCATCAGTCGCTTCAGGGAGGAGATGGCCGGCGCCGGCGCTCCGGCGCCCGCCGTGAAGACCACCGTCCGCGCTGTGGGCGAGACCATCGCCTCCAGCGCCGGCACCGTGATCGTGGGAGTGGCCATGATGGCCTTCGCCGAACTGGGTCTCTACAACACCAGTGGACCGAGCATCGCCATCGGCGTCGGGATCGCTCTGGTGGCGGGGCTGACACTCACTCCGGCGCTGCTCATGGTGCTGGGCCACCGTGCTTTCTGGCCCCGCCGGGCCCACCGCGTGCGAAAGAGCGGCGCCTGGCACTCATGGGCAGGGATGGTGGTCAAGCGCCCTTGGCCGGCCTTCCTGGCGCCTCTGGTGGTGCTGGTACCCCTGGCCGTCTACGGTAACGACCTCGCACGCAACTTCGACCTCCTGGGCGATCTCTCCGAGAGCAACGAAGCCCGTATGGGATTCGAGGTACTGGCCGAGCATTTCGGGGCCGGAGAGATGCAGCCGCTCACCGTGCTCCTAGTGGACGCGGACGGCTACGACACCCCCGCGGGCCTCGCCCGGACCCGCGCCCTCGAGACACAGCTGGAGGCCCTCCCCCATGTGACGCTGGTGCGGAGCTTCAACGACTCGCTCCCGGACGACGGCACGCTGAGCGTGGCCGGCCAGCTGGCCACGGTGGCCCAGGAGGTGCACGACGGGATCACGGCGCTCCAGGCCGCGGCGGCCGGCGGGGCGGCCGGTGGGGACGACGGCGCGCCCGACTCAGGCGGCGACCCAGCTGGCGAAGCGGCCGGTGGGGACGATCCGGCCGGCCGGTGGGCAACGGCCACCGCCGGACTCACTCGAGTCTACGGGTACCTGGTGGAACTGGCCGCGTCCTACCCGGAAGTCCTCCAGGAACCCGGCTATGCCCAGGCGGCGAACGCTCTCGCCGATCTCGCCGCTCTCGCCCAAGCGGTCGGGGGTGGTGCATCCGGTGACGGCACCCAGGGCAGCGCCGCCGGGTCGTCGGGCACGGCTCTGCCGGTCGAGGAGGCCTTCGACGCCCTCGAGTCGCTCGCTGCCGGTCTCGACGCACTCCACGTGTCGTTCGCCGGGAGGACAGACGCCATCCTTCTCCCCGATCTGTACCTACAGAGCAATCAAGGGCTCAGCAACCTCCGCAACGCCTACTTCTCGGCTGAGGGCGACGCTACCCGGCTACAGGTAGTGTTGGACACCGGCCCCTACAGCCCTGAAGCCATCGGCGCCGTGGAGAAGATCCGGCGCATCATGGCAGATGGCGGTCTGCAAGGAGCGGTCGAGGGCAACTCAGCCGTGCTGCTGGATCTCCGCGACGCTTCCGACCGCGATCTCACCCGAGCCTTCATCTTCGTGCTGGGCGGGGTCTTCGTGGTGCTGCTCCTGTTGCTGCGGGCGCTGGTGGCCCCCATCTACCTCATTCTGACGATCCTGCTCTCATACGCCGCCACACTCGGCGTGACCCGCCTGCTCTTCGTGGACATCCTGGGACAGCCGGGCATCACCTGGTGGGTACCCATGTTCATGTTCGTGATGCTCGTAGCCCTCGGCATGGACTACAACATCTTCCTCATCGGCCGGGTGAAGGAGGAGGTGGCTCTGCACGGCACCCGGGATGGGACCCGGAGAGCTCTGGCCCGCACCGGAGGCATCATCACGTCCGCCGGCATCATCATGGCCGGGACGTTCGCGAGTATGCTGAGCGGCAGCCTCATGGGTCTGTTGCAGATCGGCTTCGCCGTCGCCTTCGGCGTGCTCTTGGACACCTTCGTGGTGCGCACCACGCTGGTGCCCGCCCTCACCGTCCT
>JAFGIH010000389.1 GCA_016929985.1 Thermoleophilia bacterium
CCCGAAGAGCTTCCTCCAGATGGTCTCTTTCGAGCCGCCCATCCTGATGTTCTCGGGGAGCAAGGGCGGGAAGACCGAGGAGAACATCGAGGCTATGGGCTGTTTTGCCGTCAACCTGGTGGACGGCAGCCTCGCCCGCAGGACCTACGAGTGCATCCGCTGGCAGGGTGCCGAGCGCATCGAGAGGAGCGGGTTCAAGCTCACGCCGGCCACAGCCATCGAGGCGCCCCTGGTCGACGACTGCCGGGCACATCTGGAGTGCCGGCTCCATGGCACCCGAGAGGTGGGTTCGGGCCTGGTGGTCTTCGGTGAGGTTGTAGCCGCATCGATCCTCGAGGAGATCGCCGCCCTGGATCCCCGCGACCGGTACCCCGCGCTCGACCAGGCCCTCTTCCTCGAGGAGGGCCTGTACGCCACCGTGGAGCGCGCCCGTCCGGCCGATCCGGAGGACCTCTCGGCGCATACGACCCGCTACGTGTATCTCTTGACCCACGCACGGCCAGAGCTTTTCAACGTGCAACTGGTCCGTGACCACGTGGCGCACCTCAAGCGCCTCGAGGACCGGGGGCAGCTAGAGCTGTGCGGCCCGTTCCCGGACCACGACGGCGGGATGGTCATCCTGCGGGGAGTGTCGGTGGAGGAGGCCCGGGAGATCGCCGAGGCCGATCCGTTCATCTCGTCTGGGGCAGAGACCTACGAGCTGCGGAAGCTGGAGGTCTCGTGCCGGGACAACAACCACCTCGGGATGGGATAGCAAGTCACCGGCGGACCGCTACTTGGCGATCCTCTGCAATCTGGCCGTGGGCACGTGGTTAGGCCCACGTGAGCCAGCGGTGGTGCTGGCGCACCGTTGCGGCCCAGGCAGCGGGGTCGAGATCAGATGCGCCAGCACCACCCGCAGCCTGGCCAGCGCCCGGCTGTGGCGACGCTTGATCCGCTCGTACATTCGCTGTTGCTCAGTGGGTGACGCCCCTACGGACTGGCGGCGCGCGATATCGGTCAGCTTTTCCCCGTACACCAGCGTCGCGATTACCAGCTCCAGTCCATCAAGATTCACCTTGCCGCGGGCATGCTGATCGAGGAGCGCCAACTGCCGGGCGCGCTCCTCCGGATCCATGGGCGGGCTGGCCGTCGGACGGGGCTCGGGCCAGAGGCACCGCTGCTTGTGCTCGACGGGGTCGTCGCCCTCCGGCGGGTAGGCCTGCTCGGCCATCCAGGTGATATCCCGGTGGCTGCGCAGGAAGAACCGATCCTGGTATCGCTGCTCCTGGCGGAGGAAGCGGAACACCCGCCGGCGGGTGGACTGGCTGAGGCGCATGCAGATCCGGTCGACCTTGGGGCCGATGGGCAGCGTGTCCAGCACCTCGAGGAACGCGGCGACCACCACCTGGTCGATCTCGTGGCCGACCACTGCCTCACCACGGATTCGGCACCGGAGGTGGCTGAGCATGGGGTAGTAGGCGATCTGGAGCGCCGAGTGCCAGAACGGGTGGTTCTCCCGCCTCAGCTCGGCGATGAGGACACGGGTCAGTGAGTCGCGCACCGGGTAACTCTCCGGGGCCTCGTCCCTGAGCGTGTCCAGCACCGACTGAATCGTCTCGTGCTGTGCCAGCGCCTCGTTTCGCGCCCGCGCTCGCTCGAACAGCGCCTGGTTCCCGTTGTTCGCCAACACCTTCAGGTTTCGGGATCTCATGCCTTGCAGGTCCATCGTCTTCTCCGTCTGCGGACGGAACCCGGGACCGGTGGCGACCTCTCGTCGCCCCCGGCGGCCCTGGGCCTCGATGGACCTCTGGTCGTGCCGCTGCCTTCGTCTTGTTGTCTTCTCACCGGCGCCGCGACCACCGCCGCGCCGGTGCGCAGGACCGCACCTCGTTGCTCACGACCCCGAGCGGGCGTCTTGGTCCTGCAGGGTTCTGGTCGTCTCCATCACGCTGAGCTGGTTGCAGCGGTGGCACACGGCCGTGACGCTCCCCACCACCAGGTACTGGGCAGCCTTGTACTTGAGGTGGAGCCTGCCTTCGTGCTCCACGCCCAGCAGGCTGCCGCAATGCCTGCACCGCCAGGACCGTTCGTGGGGGTCGACCATCTGCCGTCTCCGCATCAGCTCGTCGTCGCGTTCGATGGGAAGCAGCTTGCACGCGCCGCGAGTGAAAACATAGGACGCAAGGCTGACGCAAGGTGGACCGGAACCGGCGGTCGCATTGGTCAGATCGAGGGAATTTCGGGTCAGGTTGGCGGCCTTCGTGTCAGATCGGGGCCCGTTCCGGTCAGGTCCAGGTCAGGTAGGAATTCCGCTTGGGTCAGGTCGGGTGTTGCTCCGGTCAGATCGAGTCCTGTTCGTGTTAGAGCGGGGTCCGCTCGTGTCAGGTCGGCGAAGGCAGGCGGCACTCCTCAGAGCCGGCGGCGCCTGACATCTCGGTATGCGCACCGCGGAGCCGTATGCCAAGAGCGATATCAAGGTAGTCCTTCGAAAGGCCTGGATTATGATGAAGAAGCTACGGGACGGGTGAGGGAGACAAGAGCCGAGGGACGCTGTTCAGCGGTTGGCTCGTCGGTTGTCGGCCCGATCGAGATGTCGCAGCAGATCGGCGTGCTCGGCCCGAAGGCCGTCCTCGTCCCAGTCGACGTGGACC
>JAFGIH010000390.1 GCA_016929985.1 Thermoleophilia bacterium
CGACGGCGGTCTGCACTCCCCAGCCCTGCACTTCAGTTCGTCGTGCCTCCGGCACTTCGGGGCCGCACACTACGACTACAGGCCCCTCGTCTATCGTGGCTACGAGCGCGCTGTCGTGGCGGAGGCCCAGAGCACTATCGACCACCACCCGGAGGGGCTGGCGCTCGCACACGACGTCACGAGCTGTCAAACGGGGGTCGTCAGCCGATTGGGTCACCGCGCCCACCACGACCGCGTCCGACCACGCCCTCCACTGGTGCACGAGCGCCCGGCTCTGGGCGCTCGAGATCCAACGCGAATCTCCGGAATCGGTGGCCAAGCGTCCGTCGAGGGTCATGGCGTACTTGTAGGTAACGAAGGGCAGACCTCGCAGAACCGTCTTGCGCGTGCCCTCGTTCTGCCGCTTGGCCCGGTGTGCGACGTCTCCGTCGGCAAGATCCACTTGGATTCCCGCCGCCCGGAGCAGCTCGATGCCCTTTCCGTCGATCGCCGGATTGGGATCGATCGTCGCGACCACCACGCGCGCAAACCCGGCCGCTATGAGAGACTCAGTACACGGCGGAGTGCGCCCGTAGGTGCAACAGGGCTCCAGGGTGACGTACATGGTCGCGCCCGCGCAGACCGCCAGCGCCTCGGCTGCAGCAACACGACCCGGCACGTCGCTCTCAACGGGGAGACCCGCCCGCCTGACGGCGTCCTTGATAGCCGCGACTTCCGCGTGATCGCGTCCGGCACCGGCGTGAAACCCACTACCCAAGATGGCGGAGTCACGCACGATGACCGCCCCCACCATCGGATTGGGGCTGGTGCGGCCACGCCCTTGCTCGGCCAGATGGAGAGCCTGGTCTAGATACCTAAGGTCTTCTTCGTTCCACGACACAAAAAAGCCCCTTCGCCGTACGGCCCAGGGGTCACGGGAGTGCCAGGCGCAAACGCCTCACTCCGGCCTTCTCCCTTCCAGACTTTGACTGTCGGCCCAGGAATCGCACCTGGTCTTGCCCCGTAGGGCTCGCGGGCTCTCACCGCCGGTAGGGAATCTCACCC
The DNA here is from genome assembly GCA_016929985.1 of Thermoleophilia bacterium. The sequence continues at coordinate 1,045 of JAFGIH010000390.1, forward strand.
GACCCCGAAGACCTCATGTCTCTTCGCACCTCATAGGTGCAGCGCAGAATCTATCACACGCGCTGCCCGCCTACCATAAGGTCCTGCAACACTCGGGCCTCAGCCGTCACGTCGTCCGCCCCGAAGAGCGCCGAACCCGTCACCACCCAGTTGGCGCCGGCTTCCACCGCCCGCCGGATGTTGCCACGATTGATGCCCCCATCCACCTCGATGGCCACCCGAGGCGGCACCATCCGGCGCAGACCCGGCAGCTTCGCCAGGGCCGGCTCTATGAGCTCTTGCCCACCGAAGCCCGGGTTGACGGTCATCACGAGCACGTAGTCGAGAAGTGCCGCTACTTCTGAGATGCGCGACGCACCCGTGCCCGGGTTCAGAGCCACCCCGGCGCCCGCTCCCAGAGACTTGATGCCCTGCACGGCATGGTACAGATGGGGACAGGTCTCCACATGCACGCTGATGGCATCGGCGCCCGCCCGTACGAACGCGTCCAGGTAGTCCTCGGGATGCTCGATCATCAGATGCACCGAGAACACACCGCCGCGGCGGTGCACGAAAGGCGCCAGCGAAGCGAGCACCGCAGGACCGATGGTGAGATTGGGTACGAAATGACCATCCATGACATCGATGTGGATTATCCGCACCCCGGCGTCCATCACCGCGCCGACCTCGTCGCCGAGACGCGAGAAGTCGGCCGAGAGGATAGAGGGCAGCAGATGTACCTGTTCGTAGAAAGCCGCGGGGATACTCACGAACGCCCTCCCTGTATCAGTCGTCGCATGACGGCCGGCACTCGCCGTCCGTTCGATCCAGCCTGTCGCTTAAGCGTTTCTGATAGCCGCGGAGGAATGCCGCAGCGGTCATCACTGCCTTGCCCGCCGGTTGCAGCGCAATGATCTCCAGGGCGCCTTCGGTGCAGCCTACGAAGAGCCGGCCGCCTGTCGTGGAGATCTTTCCGGGCCGGCCGGCCACGCCGCCACCCGCCGCCGGCACAGCGTCGAGCCCCTCCTGCCCGTATGGCCACGTGCGCCACACCTTGAACTCCAAGCCGCCGCTAGAAGCCCGCGCCCCCGGGGCCGGGCTGAGCGACCGCACCTGGTCGTGCACCGCCTTGGCTCCCCTATCTGTGTCGAGCGCACAGTCGCTGGTGCATATCTTCTCGGCATACAACGTCCCCGGCAACGTCTGCTCGGTCCACGTCACGGTGCCATCGGAGAGCCCGGTGAGCACCTCGTCGACGCCAATGGCGCCTGCCAAGGCCAGCATGCGCCCCACCGAGCCCGCGTCATCGCGCAACGACACCGAAACGCCCTTCTGCAGCGCCCACGGACCCTCGTCGAGCCGCTCTGTGATGCGCATGATGGTCACGCCCACCCGTTCCTCACCGGCGGCGAGGGCCCGTTCGATAGGCGCCGCTCCCCGGTACGACGGCAACAGCGAGGCGTGGATGTTCAGACAGAGCACTGAGTCGAGAAGCGACGGTCTGAGCATCTGCCCGAACGCCGCGACCACCAGCGCGGGCACCGCCTCGCTACGCAGCTTCGCCAGGACCTCGCCCGAATTGATGTCGCCGGTCTGAAGGCACTCGATACCCAGACACTCCGCGACCGATGCGACGGGCGGCGGCGCCGGCTTCCTACCGCGCCCGCAGGGCCGGTCGGGTTGGGTGACCACGAGAGACGGCCGCCTGCCCCGCTCCACCAGGTCTCTCAAGACCCAGGCGGCAAACTCAGGCGTGCCGGCGAAAGCGAAGTTCACGTGCCTATTGCAAG
>JAFGIH010000391.1 GCA_016929985.1 Thermoleophilia bacterium
GACGCCATGGCTGCCGTGGCCTACGCCAAAGAAACGGTGGGGGTGAAGTAGATGGCTGACAAGCCCTGGACAGACCTGACCCCGGCCGAGAAGCGCGCCGTCCGCATCGAGAGGTGGCGTAACCCCGGCATCGAGTTCCAGAGCCCCGAAGCTGAGGCCGACTTCAAGGCCCGCATCGACAGGGTCTTGAAAGTCATCAACCTCGAAGTGCCCGACCGCGTACCGGTGCGGCTCAACACCGGTTTTTGGCCGGCCAAGGACGCCGGCCTGACCGCCTACGAAGCCATGAGCGACCCGGTGCGGGGCGCGAAAGCCTGGAAGGACTTCAACCTGAAGTACCAGCCGGACCTCTCCTGCGACCCCGTTCACAACACGGTGCCGGCCTCCATGTTCGAGGCGCTCGACTACAAGCTCTACTCCTGGCCCGGCCACGGCGTGGCGAAAGAGGCGAGCTACCAGTACAACGAGAAAGAGTGGATGCTCCCCGAGGAGTACGACCACCTTATCGCCGACCCGTCCGACTACATGCTACGGGCCTATCTACCGCGCACCATCGGCGGCTTCGCCGGTTTCGGCGGCATGTCCTCGCTGTTCGACTACATCGAACTCCCCTTCGTCTCGGGCAACGTCGGGGCTTGGGGCTCCGACGAGATGGTCGCGGGCATGGAGCGCATGACTGCCGCCGCCAAGTCGGTCAACGCGTGGGCGAAGACCATCTTCCCGGTCATGGGTGAAGTGGCCGCTCTTGGTTTCCCGGGTTACGCAGCCGCCGGGACCAAGGCCCCCTTCGACATCCTGGGCGACACGCTGCGCGGCACCAAGGGCGTCATCACCGACATCTTCAGGCGCCCTGAGAAAGTGCTCGCCGCCTGTGAACGCCTGACGCAGGTAGCCGTTGATTGGCCGCTCAAACGGCCGGGCACATTGCCCACGCCGGTCATCTTCATCCCACTTCACAAGGGCGCCGACGGCTTCATGAGCGACGAGCAGTTCCGTACCTTCTATTGGCCGTCACTGCGCGCGACGCTCATTGGTCTCATCGACGAAGGCGCCATCCCCTTCTTGTTCGCTGAGGGCCGCTACGGGTCGCGACTAGAGGTCATCTCTGACCTGCCGAAGGGTTCGACGATATGGCTCTTCGACCAGACTGACATGGCTCGCGCCAAGCAGACGATCGGCAAAGTGGCTTGCATTCAGGGCAACGTGCCCCTCTCGCTGCTCCATGCCGGCACCACCGATGCGGTGGCCTCCTACACCCGCAAGCTCATCGACGACGCTGGTGAAGGTGGCGGTCTCATCGTCGACTTCGGGGCGGTGGCTGATGAGGGTAAGGAAGAGAACCTTCACGCCATGATCAAGACGGCGAAGGAGTACGGAGTCTACTAAGAGGACGAGCGAGGAAGAGGGGCGACGGTTTGGCCGACGCGGTGATCTTGGCGTGCGAGATGATCGAGGATGAAGTGCGACTGGCGCTGGAGGCGCTGGACCACGACGACCGCCCTCCGGTGGTCTGGGTGGAGAGCGGACTGCACGATCGTCCCGAGCGGCTGCGAGATGCCCTGGCAGCCATCTTGAAGGTGGTCGACGAGGGAGCGCGCACCGGTACCACCGTCCGTGTCCCCTCGGTGCGACCTGGGCGCGGACCGGGCGCGGAGCGCCGGGACGAGGTCGTCGTGGAGCCGGTGGAGGAAGTGCTGTTCGCGCTTGGGTTCTGCGGGAATGCCCTGCAGGGGCTGACGGCCGGTCATGTGAGCCTGGTCGTGCCTCGGGTGGACGACTGCATCTCGTTGCTGCTGAACCGGGGGTGCGCACGGGAGGAGATCCCGCGCAACGCGCGCCACTACTACCTCACTAGAGGCTGGTTCACTCACGAGAGTTCCTTGAAGGAGGCTTTCGAGCAGTGGGCCGAGCAGTTCGGGGAGGAGCGGGCCGCCAGCCTGCGCAAGACGATGTTCGGCGGATATGAGCGCGTCAACCTCATCGATACGCGGGCCTACGACATCGGGGAGTGTCTCGAACAGAGCAAAGACATCGCTGCCGAACTCGAGCTGGAGCACGGGATCGTCGCAGGCTCCGTACAACTGCTCGAGAGGCTGTTCAAGGGAGAGAGGGACAGCGAGATCGTGGTCATTCCTCCCGCCGAGGTGATCGGATTCAACCACTTGTTCACTGCGAAGAACTGAGGAGGCCTAGAGTGGAGACTCGTGTAGCGAGCGCGACTCGCGAGGTGATCATCGGAGGGGGCCGTCCCACCGTGTTCATCGGGGAGCGCATAAACCCCACCGGCAAGAAGCGGCTTGCCGAAGCGCTGCGCGCCGGCGATCTGAGTGTGGTGCGCGAAGAGGCCATCGCACAGGTGGCAGCCGGGGCCGATATCCTCGACGTGAACGTGGGGGCCACCGGTGTTGACGAAGAGACCATGCTGCCGCTCGCGGTGCAGGCTGTGGCCGAGGTGGTCGACGTGCCCATATGCATCGACAGCCGCAAGATCAACGCTCTGACCGCGGCTTTGGCCATCTGCCCGGGCCGGCCCATCGTGAACTCGGTCACCGGGGAAGAGTCGTCTCTTGAGACGGTACTGCCTCTGGTGAAGCAGTACGGAGTACCGGTCATCGGCCTCACTCTCGACGAGAAAGGCATCCCCGCGGAAGCTGAGACGCGGGTGGCCATCGCTCACCGCATCGTCGAGCGGGCTGAGGCGATCGGTATCCCGCGGGAAGACGTCATAATCGACTGTCTGACGTTGTCCTTGGGCGCGAACGTCCAAGCCGGCCTGGGCACACTGGAGGCCACGCGGCGCGTGAAGGAAGAGCTGGGAGTCAACCAGACCCAGGGTTGCAGCAATATCTCCCACGGGTTGCCGAACCGCCCGGTGCTCACCGGTGCGTATCTGGCGCTGGCCATCGAAGCAGGGCTCACCTGCCCCACGGTGGACGTGGCCCTGGTGAGGCTGGCCGTCCTCTCGACCGACCTCGTTCTGGGCCGGGACAACTACGCGATGCGCTTCATAGCGGCCTTCCGCGAGATGCAGCAGGCGGCTGCTCAATAGTCAAGCCCGTACCGGCAGGCGCACGCGACTCTTGCGCGGGAATTGACCGCAGGCTCGCAGCGTGCCACAGTAGTGGCATGCACATCGGGTGCGGAACAGCTATTCCGATAGTCAGAATAGTCAGCGACAGGGGAGGGATGTAGACCATGAGTGATGTGCGAGAAGAGAAGCCGGCATACGAGGATGTTCCGCCGGCCGGCCGGCAGGTTTCCAGGCGTGAATTCCTGAGGATCGCGGGACTCACCAGCGTCGCCATCGGCGCGGGCGCCGGTCTGGGCGGTCTGCTGGCCGCCTGCGGTGACGACGAGCCGGCCACCACCACAGCGGCGGGCGTCACGACCACGGCGGCGGGCGCCACCACCACGGCCGCTGCCGGCGGCACTACCACCACGGCCGCTGCCGGCGGGGAGATGGGCCGCGAGCTCAAGATCGGCTGGGTCACCATGACCACCGGCATGTACGCGGGTCTGAGCGAACCGGATGATTTCCTGTTGAAGCAGGCCAAGGACGCCATCGGTGACGGGCTGGTCTGCGCCGACGGCAAGAAGCACCCCATCAAGTGGATCGTCAAAGACAGCCAGTCAGACTCCAACCGGGCAGCCGAGGTGGCGGGCCAACTGATCACGAGTGACAAGCCCGACGTCGTCTTCGCCGGCATGACACCGACGGTCAACATTCCCGTGGCGCAGCAGTGCGAGTCTAACGGGGTACCCTGCGTGACCTACGGTTGCCCCATGGAGCCGTGGTTCTTCGGCATGGGGGGAGACCCGGCGGTCGGCTTCAAGTGGGTCAACAACGTGTTCTGGGCGATCGCCGACCTAAACGCGGTGTACATCGGTCTGTTCAACAAGCTGCCGACCAACAAGAAGGTGGCCTGTCTCTACGCCAACGACCCAGACGGCATAGCCACCGCCGACGAGGCGACAGGTTTCCCGAGCGTGCTGAAGGAGGCCGGCTACACCTGGCTGAATCCGGGTCTGGTCACGGGCGGCACCGAGGACTTCTCCAGCGTCATCAATCAGTTCAAGGCCGAGGGCTGCGAGTGCCTGAGCGCGCTGATGAATCCTCCGGATTTCGCGAACTTCTGGAAGCAGGCGAAGCAGCAAGGGTGGATACCCAAGGTGACCGCTGTCGGCCGGGCCATCCTCACCCGTCCGGACATGGATGCCGTCGGTGACATCGGCAATGGCTTGAGCCTCGAGGTGTGGTGGGAGAAGACCCATCCGTTCAAGTC
>JAFGIH010000392.1 GCA_016929985.1 Thermoleophilia bacterium
CGGCGAGGCGTCCGTGGAAGATCGCGGCCACGATCGCGGCCAGCACCCCCACCACGGCCAAGGGCGCGGCGGCGGGCAGGAGGTCACCCGCCCGGAACGCCGGGTAGACGGCGAGCCCCACGGCCAGGAGGACGGCGATGAGCGCCGCGGCTAACCAGAGGCGAATCGTGCGTAGCGGCGGAATGACCTCACCTCCTCTATCGTAGCGGCGAGCGGCGTGGTCCCATCCCATTCCACAACGGCGACGCCCGCCTGCTCGTAGCGGAAGCGCAGGGTCTCCCGCCACAGCTTCCACGTGCGAAGGCCCAGTTGCGCCATCGGATCGTCGCGCTTCTGCACGAACGACAGCGGCGAGACCTCCACGACCACCAAGTCGAAGCCCCGGCGGCGCAGATCGAGCAGTGTGTTGACGCTGCGCTCGTCGAGGAGCGGGCTGATGGCGATGACGAGCGCCTGAGGGGTCAGGATGCGCCGGGGGAGGATGTCGATGTCCTGCCACACGAACGAGAGCACCGCCTCGGTCTCGAGCAGCGCCTCCGCGATGCGGTAACGCTGTACGTCGCTGGCGGCAGGAGCCAGCCATCGGACGAAGCCCCCGTAGGAGACCAGGCCCACCCGGTCGCGGATGGTCAGATAGTGCTGGGAGAGCGAGGCCGCCGCCCGCACGGCCAGGGAGAGGACGCTTTCGTCGCCGCGCCGTACCTCGGAGAAGCTGTCGAGGAAGATGACCACGTCGCTGTTGTGCTCGGGGTGCTGCTCGTTGATGTAGACCGTCTGCCACAGGGATGTCGCCCGCCAGTTGATGTGGCGCGGCCGGTCGCCCGGAGCGTAGGGGCGGATGTCGGCGAACTCGATGCCCTCTCCCTTCGAGCGGGCCACGTGGTTGCCCGCGAAGGGCTGGGTCTCCAGCGGCCGCACGGCCCAGCGCAGCCGCTCCGCCTCAGGGTAGACTCGCAGGAGCGACCCTCCCCGAAACGCCCGGTCGGCAACGAGCAACCCGGCAAGGTCGTGGGAGCGCAGAGTGAGGTCGCCCAGCCGGTATGCGCCCCACCGGTCGCAACTCAGCCGCAGAGGCAGCACCCGCTCCTGGCCGCCCTCCAGCCGCAGCAGGAGCGAGTCCGCCCCCCCGACCGGCCGCAGGCCGTCGGGCAGGGCCAGCTCCACCCGTACCGCTGAGGCGGTGGCCGGCGCCGTGAGCACCAATTCAGCCTCGACCTCCTGCCCTTCGACGGCTCGGTCGGTCGGCACGCGCAGGGCGGCGGCGACTTCCGCCGGCCGCCCCCACGAGAGTCCCACGATGAGCACCAGCGCGAACGGAGCTCCCAGGGCGACCAGCTCAGCCCTGCGCAGCGCGATCGCGACCAGGAAGGTGACGGCCGCGAAGGTCGCGTACAGCAGGAGCTTCGGCGAGCGCTTCATCAACGCCCCGGTTCGGCCGCCTCCGGCGCGGGCGTCGGCACGGTCTCGAGCACCTCGCGCACCACGTCCTCGGTAGAGACCCGCTGCACCCACAGCTCCGGCCGCAGGGTGAGGCGGTGGATGAGGGCGGGCACGGCCACCCCCTTGACGTCGTCGGGCGTGACGAAGTCTCTACCGGAGAGCGCGGCCCGGGCCCGGGCGAGAGTGAAGAGCGCGAGCGAGCCCCGCGGACTGGCCCCCACGAGCACCTTGCGGTTGCTGCGCGTCTCGCGCACGATGTCGACCATGTAGAGACGCACGCTCTCGGCCACGTGCACCTCCTCCACCGCCCGTTGCATGGCCAGCAGGGTGGCCACATCGATCACCGGGCTGAGTTCCACCTGCTCCTGCTTGCGTTCGCCCCGTCTCTCCAGCACCAACGACTCGCAGTCACGCTCGGGATAGCCCACCGACACCCGCAGGAGAAAGCGGTCGAGCTGGGCCTCCGGGAGCGGGTAGGTGCCCTCATACTCGATGGGGTTCTGCGTCGCGAGCACGATGAACGGCTGGGGGAGCGGACGCGTCTGGCCTTCGAGGGTCACCTGCCGTTCCTGCATGGCCTCGAGCAGCGCCGACTGTGTCTTGGCCGGCGCCCGGTTGATCTCATCGCCGAGCAGCAGGTTGGTGAAGACCGGCCCGGGCAGGAAGTCGAACGTGCAGGTGTTCTGGCTGTAGATGGACGCCCCGGTGACGTCGGAGGGCATGAGGTCAGGCGTGAACTGGATGCGTGCGAACTGCATGGAGGTGACCTGTGCGAACGACCGCGCGATGAGAGTCTTCGCCAGACCGGGGAGGTCTTCGAGCAGCACATGCCCGTCGGCGAGCAACCCCAGCAGCACGAGCTCGAGCACTGGCCGCTTGCCGACCACCGCCTTCTCCACCTCGGCGATCATCTGCTCGCCCAGCGCACGGACCTGCTGAATGGTGATCGCTTCCATCACAACCTCTCCAGTTCGTCTACCAGTTGCTCCATGTCGCCTCGCGACCAGCCTCCGCTCTGCCAGTCGGTCGGTTCCTCCCGGTCGGGCCTGATGAGTTCCCAGACTTTCCCACTCCCTATTACCGCCTCCGCCCGTTCTGTCTCGTGATCGAGGTCGATGCCATAGCCTCGCGAGAGGCGGGTGGAGACTATCTCGTGCACCATGGGCCTCAGGCGATGATGTAGGTCGTGGCCGCTGGACATCGACATGCGGATGTCGCGCTCCACCGTGTGCAGTTGATCCACTCTATCCGGCCGGGACTTCGACCGCGAGAAGAAACGCTCGAAGGGCACGGCGGGAGGGAGCAGCGTCCGCAGCCTCCGAAGCATCAGCGCCAGCAACACGGCGCCGAGGAAGAGCGCATAGGGCGCCAGGGCCACATCCCCGACGTAGCGGGCCAGGACGACGCCCACTGCCAGCGCGAGCACCGCCCACACGGCCGTGATCACTATCGTACGGCGCTTCACAGGCCCTCTCCGGCCAACTCGTCGCGGAAATCCCCCAATGCCTCGATTGCGTCGTGCTTCATCTCCACGCCGATGGTGTGGGCACTGAAGCGGGCGTCCTGAAAGAGCGCGGTGAGCCGCTCGCCGGCCGACCGGCTCACGTCGAGCGAGGCCAGCCACCTGGTCAGATACTCCAGGGGCGCCTCATGTGGCCGCCGGCCCAGACCGTGCTTGGCCAGCACTCCTTCCATGCCCACGTAGGCTCGTATAACCGCTGTTCGTGGGTCGGGCTCGCGCTCGAGGTCTTCGAGCGAGGCTTCCACTACTTCGCGCAACTCCTGTCGCCTGGTCGACGCTACGCCGGGCGACCAGGTCAGCGCCCTGCGGCGGCGCCACCGCAGCCACGCAAGCACCATCCCGCCGAGCGCCGCCGCGGCCAGCACACCGATGAAGGTCCACTTCGCAGCGGCGGTGGTGGCCGGGTCGTCGGGCTGATTAGCGCCGGGGAAAGGCTCCGAAGGGCCGGGAATGCCCGGCTGCATGGGCATCTGCTGGCCTCCGCCACTGTCCCTGAGATAGATGAACGCGACAACGATCCCGGCAATGAGCGCCGCAAGGAAGAGCAGCACCAGCGCGTGGACCCACCAGGCGAAACGCATCTCGTGAACGCGGTCTGGGCTCTTGTCCCGGCCTCCCCGCATGCCTCCGCTGATGAGCAGGTAGACGATGACGCAAAGCCCGATGGTCGCGAGGCCGAGCAGCGCCGAATACAGCACTGTCAGCGTGAGCTGCGTCCCCGGTACCCCGCCTGTGGCGCCCACCAGGGAGCGCGAACGGTTGGTGCCCAAAGCGATCAGGAACACGAGCACGAACGCCGCGATGCCCAGGAGCGCGGAGCGTATGCTCCGGTTGTGGGTGAGCCACCCGCCGCTTCGACCGCTCGCCTGCAAGCCTCGCCGACCTCCCCGCCTTCCCAGGCCTTCTCGCCGCGGAAGGATACACCAGTGGACTCCACGCCCGCGTACTGCGATACTCCGCGAGTCCCCAAGAGAGAGGGCGCGGAGTGACCATCAACATAGACCCGGTCATCGGGAAGCTGGGGTCGTTGGAGTTCCGCTGGTACGGCATCATCATGATGCTGGCAATACTCGTCGGCCTCTACGTGGTCTCCAGACAACTGAAGAGACGGGGCATCTCCCCGGACCATGCCTGGGGCTTGGCCATAATCGCCGTGCCCTCTGGCGTCATCGGCGCCCGACTCTTCCACGTCTTCGAGAACCTCGGGTACTACTGGGAGCATCCGGGCGAGATCTTCGGGACACAGTTGGTGGGGCTGGCCATCTACGGCGTGGTCATCGGCGGGCTGGCCGGACTGCTCGTCTACTGCCGCTGGAAGAAGCTCCCCATGCTCAAGGTGCTCGACAGCACGGCGCTTGCGTTTCCCGTGGCGCAGATCGTGGGCAAGTTCGCCAACATCATCAACGGAGACACCTGGGGGAACCCGACCTCGCTGCCCTGGGGCTTCACCTACACCCATCCCAACGCCTTCATACCGGATGAACTGCTGGGCGTGGCGACGCATCCCAACCCGGTGTACGAGCAGTTGTGGCTGCTCGTGATGGTGGGGATACTGCTCTACGCCATACCGCGCCTCAAGGTCGACGGGACGGCCCTCCTCCTCTACCTCGGCCTCTACTCGGTGGGGCGGTTCTTCCTCTCCTACTTCCGCGTGAACAAGATTCTCTTCTGGGGTCTGAGAGAGGCCCAGGTCGTCGCCCTGGTCTTGATCGTGTTGGCCATACCGGCGGCGGTGTACCTCGTGTGGCGGGCCAGGCGCGCGCGGCCCGAAGGCCCTTCAGACGTGGGGCCGCCGGCAGAGCACACGGCGGGCGGCGGCCCGCGCGCGGAGTAGGTCGGCGATGAGGCCCTTCCGCAAACGCCTCTACCACCGGCTTCGTGACTTCCGGCATGATATGGGGGTGCTGATGCGTGGACGCCGGGAGATCAAGGCGCTGCGGAGCGGTGAGCCTATCGACAAGGCGTTCCAGGAACGCCTGATGCTGGCCGTCACCGAGGTGAACGGTTGCCGCTACTGCGCGTACGCCCATGCCAAGATGGCGCTCTCGGCCGGACTCACTCAAGAGGACGTTGAAGCGCTGGCCGGAGGGAGCCTCGACGGAGCCCCGCCGGAGCAGCTCCCCGCTCTGCTCTACGCGCAACACTGGGCAGAGACTGACGCTGAGCCTGAGCCTGAGATGAAGCAACGTGTTCTGGACACCTACGGGCTGGAGAAGGCCCGAGCCGTAGAGCTGTCGCTGCGCATGATCCGCGTGGGCAACCTGCTGGGCAACACTGCGGACTACCTTCTGTATCGCGCCTCGTGGGGCCGTTGGGGAGGCGGACGTTGACATGCCGCGCCCTACTGGTCGCGTCGATCGTCTTGGCCTGCGCGGTGGCGATCGGCGGGTGTGACGATGACGGTTCCGGCGCCTCGATAGTCGCGCCTACCGTCTCGGCGTCGCCGGTTTCGACGACCTCGGTAGCCGCGCCTACTACCTCGGCGTCTGTGGCGGCGACCATGCCTCCATACGCGCCGGTGCCCGCTACGTTGCCGGCGACCGTCTCGACGGCTGTGGACCCCGTCCAGATCACGGTGCTCTTCGACAACACGGCGGACCGTCCCGGCGTCCAGACCGGCTGGGGCTTCTCCTGCATAGTGGAGGGCCTCGAAAAGACGGTCTTGTTCGACACCGGCGCGGACGGAGCGGTGCTTCTCTCCAACATGGACGCGCTGGGGATCGCTCCCGAGGATGTCGATGTGGTGGTGCTCTCCCACGAGCACAGAGACCATACCGGCGGGCTGGCCGGGTTCGTGGCGCGGAACCCCGACGTCACCGTCTACCACCCGGCGTCGTTCTCAACGAGCGCAGTGGCGTCGGCGCTGAAGGCGGGAGCGACCCTGGCGCCGGTGGAGGCAGCGGTCTCGCCGTGCGAGGGCTTCACCGTCACCGGCCCGGTGGGCAGCCCGGCGGAGTCGGCCTTGGTGGCGGAGACCGAGCGGGGCCCGGTGCTCATCGTGGGGTGCGCCCACGCGGGGGTGGTGGAGATGGTGAGGGCCGCCTCGGATGCTGTAGGGCGGCCCATCACGGCGGTCTTGGGCGGTTTTCACCTCATGTCTCAGTCGGCCGGGCAGGTGGACCGCATCGTGCAGGAGCTCAAAGAGCTCGGCGTGCAACGGTGTGGACCGGCTCACTGTACGGGAGAGGCGGCCATCGCGCGGATCACCGAGGGTTTCGGCGCGGGAGCCGTGCAGATGGGCGTGGGTTCCGTCGTCAGCTTCTGAGCTCCGGCTCTCCGGCCGGGAGTGCGCGCTAGAACCGGTACACAGTGCCCGCCTTGCCGGGTGCCACGCTCTCGCCCAGTGCGGCGCGCAGGTGGGCGGTGGCCGAATCGCCGGTGCAGTGGCAGGGGGCCAGCAGCGCGGGAGACAGTCGCCGCAACGCCTCAACGGTCCGGTCCAGGCGCCCCCGGCCTGCACTCATGAGATGGAACCCTCCGATCACGGCGCGTAGGCGTCTATGCCCGGTCAGCCCGCAGATGTATTCGAGGGTGTTCACCACGCCGGCATGGGCGCAGCCCAGGCAGACCACCGTCCCCTCCGTGGTCTCGATCCAGAGCGCCATGTCGTCTTCGATGAGGTCGGGGGTCGTCCCCTCCGGATCGAGGTAGAACGGCCCGCCCGTGTCCTCGTAGCTCGTCAGGCGCGGCACGAAACCGGTGATGCCCACCGTGTCGGTCAGCAGGAGAGGCTTCTCCACCCAGTGCATACGCTCCTTGGGCACGGCGTCCAGCGCCTCTCTGGGCTCCTGCGGTATTCCGATGGACCTGGTCTTGCCGTCACGGATCGCATAGCGCGTGCGGGTGGCCCCGGGATGGCAATAGACATCCACATCCGGAGCCTGCCGGAGGACGTGAGGGAGGGCGCCGGTATGATCGTAGTGGCCGTGGCTCAGCACGAGGGTATCCGCGGTGGAGAGGTCGATGCCGAGGCTGTGGGCATTGGGTTCGAGGGCGGCGCCCTGTCCGGTATCGAACAAGATCCGTCTGCCCGCGGTCTCTATCCACATGGCCAAGCCGTGTTCGGTGGCCAGTCCTGCGTCGGCCTTGTTCTCGACTACGATGGTGATCATCGTGAGGCCACCCGCTCTCGAGCGAGTCTAGACAACTCGAGCAGAGCGTTGCCCCGCTCCGCCAGCACTTCCGCCCAGGAGCTCAGCAGCTCGCGGCCGCTGGGTTCGACGGTGTAGGTACGCCGCTGGGGCCCCGCTGTGCCGGCCTCCCAGGAAGAACTCACCATGCCCGCCTCCTCCAATAGGCGCAGGATACGATAGACACTGGCCGGATCGACGTAGAGCTGGTCGCCGACCAGTTGTTGGACGCGCTCGGTGAGAGCATAGCCGTGTCCGCTCTCCTCGATGAGCGAGATGAGAAGGGCGGTCTCGATGAGCGAGCGCTTCTGTTCGCCGATGCCGGCGCCGGCCAAGGCGGACGTGTCCGCTCCGGCGTCTCTCTGGCCGGGGCCTCCCGGCCCGGCGCCGCGTCCCCGGCGGCGCCTCTGATATCCTCCCGGACCGTCCGCGTTCATCTGTCCTCCCGAGATGTGACGGCGCCACAGGGCGTTCGCACGATCACGTGGGCGCCTACGGGCATGCCAACCTGACCGGCGATCACCTGGCACTTCGCCTTGAACAAGAAGAAGATATCTCTTGGCTCGTCGTTCAGCGACTCGTAGTTGCCTTGTCCTTTGGCGAGTACCAGGTCGGCCGCCGCGAAGCGGCGCCGGAATTCCTCGCTGCAGTCACTCAGTATGGTTCCCGGTGCATCCGAGCCGTTGTCTATGACCTCGACCATCTCGTCCAGTCCCACGGCGTGAGCGTCGACGAGAGTGGCGTCATTGAGCACAGGGACACCGCGCACGGCCACTGTCACGCGACTCCGTCCCAACTGTTCGACGAGCAACCGGTCCAGGGCGATCTCACCGGCGTTGTCGGCCAGATAGAGGATACTGCCGGCGGACTCCACGGCGCGTCTGAATCCCGTGTAGTCGCCTGCCAGGGGTTGCTCGAGCGCCTGTTCGACAGCCCGGCCCAGGTCGGCCTCGGTCACCTCGGCCTCGACTCCCATGTCGATGGCATTGCCGGCGATAGCCAGACGGACGGCCCTCTCCAAAGGATCGTCTGCGCCGTCAACAACAGCTCGCAGCCCGGGGAGGAGGCGCAGCGCCATCTGGTTCTGCCGGTCTTTCGCAGCTCGATAAGGGTCCCCGTTGCGGGTGATGGTGCGAAGGCGCCGGTGGATATGCTGCGCAAAACTGGGCGGCGATTGACTCAGATCGGCGTCTGCCATCCATTGCAGTATCTCCCTCACGACGTCGTCGTGAATGGCCGGGTCATCGGAGACGGCTCGGACTGCATCCAGTGCCTGGCGGACGAAGCAGGGGATGCAGTCCAGCGAAGACCTCATACTCGGGTATGGGTCACTTGCCGCCCGCCTCCAGATCAGACAGCCGCTTCTGGATCAGGTCCAGCTGTGCCTGGAGGCCGTCAGCCTGGTTCTTGAGCGCCTGCTTCTGCAGCTCGGGGTCGGGTTCGACAAACGGTGCGGGGGGCATATACGGGTTCGCGTACGTTCCGCCCCGCGCCCAGCCCGGAAGACCGGTGGCGTAGTACATGTTGCGCCGGCCACGGCCTCCACCACCTCGGCCCATCCCGTAACCGCGGCCGAGGCCGGCGGTGGTGTAACCGGGAGTCGCATTGCCTGCGCAGTAGCCCGCTGCACGACCGGTCAGGGGACCTGCGCCTTGAGGTCCTGTTCTATCTCCACCTGGCATGTCATACCTCTCTTGTCATGGTTGTGCCACATTTTGGGCACGGTTTCTGATTGCAGGGTTGGCCGGGGGAATGAGGTTCGCGGTGGCCACAGCTGGGGCAGACGCAGAATCCGCCCGGTCCTGCGAACCGTCCACCTCCACCGCCTTGGCCGCCGCCTCCCCCGCTCGGGGGTCCGGTCTTGTCGCCTCTTGGCATGATGCGCCTCACTTTCGTTGGTTGTGCCTGATGGCTGCATCACGTTTGCTGGTACAGCATACCACAACATAGATGTAAATTGCATCTATTATTGGTAGAAGACTACCGGGCGGAGTCGACCATCGTGGGCCGGGTCCTTTCGCCTGCGACCTTCGGGTTACGAGTGGTGATATGGACGATTTAGTACATAGCTACTAGCGCTACTTGCTGCCTTTCCGGCTGCAAACAGCCCGTTCACTCCTCGCTTTCATTCTTCCTGCTACGGCAGAAAGGACCATTTGAGCGGATTGTCAAGGCGCCCTGACCATCTGGAGCGCCCTGACTTCGCAGCTCCCGTCGTCGGCTCCAACCGGGTCCTCCTTCGGCCGCCGTTCAAGTGTTGTAGTCAGTATGTCCAGTGACCCCGGATCCGCCTCCACCATCTCGGACACGCACGCCACCTTGGCCCTGCAGGACGGCATCCACCCCAAGGTGGTCTCCGAGCGCCTAGGACATGCCAACGTCAGCATCACCCTGGACGTGTACTCCCCACGCCATCCCGGCCATGGAGGAAGAAGCGGCGGCCAAGATCGCGCCCCTGTTCATGCCAGGGTAGACACCTCAGCCTCCGACAAGGTCCTGCAGGCGTTGCAGATACTCCTCTCGATCGATCTCACCGCGGGCATACCGCTCTCGCAGCAGTCTTGGTGCACTATCAGACGGGGGACCGCCGGGTGACGGTTCTGGAAGCTCCTCCATCTGGCTGTAGTCACGACGTCCGGAGAAGCCCCGTATGAGAAGAACGATCCCCACTATGATCAACGCCAGCACGGCGATCAATATCAGTATCCCGATGATGCTGACTGCGCTATCGAAGCCAAAGCCGCCACTGCACCTCATACTGCGCCTCCCTGGTTCCGTCCTTGAATAGCCGCCGCTTCACGAAAGGGAACATGGAGGGGCCGCGGAGCGCGGCCCCTCCACTCTGCGGTTGAAGTACTGGCTCGGCGATCGGGTACTACTGCGCGGTACCCATGCAGGCTCCGTAGCCACCTTGGCCACCGCGGCCGTGTCCACCGCGACCAGCGGGCGGCAGACCGACTTGGGTGTCATCGATCCGATCGGCGATCCACTCGCTCATGTTCTGCAACATGAGATCAGCCCGCTCCTGGGTGATCCTGCCGTCGGCAACCGCATCGGCCAGAGCAGCCTTGTGAGCTTCGAGCAGGTCGCTGGTCAGAGTCCCGGCGCTTATCCCTTTGCTCTGGGCGATCTCGGCCAAGCTCTGACCGTCCTGCCTTGCGGCCGAAAGATCGGCGAGTTTCATGCCCAGCAGTTCGGAAACGGCGACCGACATTTGGCCACCGGCGCCAAGGCCGCGTATGCCGCCGTACCCCAGCCCGCACGCGGCTGTATCCGTAGGCGCAGCAGGCGTGCTCTCTGTCGCCGCGAAGGCCGGGACCGCCACCGCGAGAGCGAGGATGGCTGCCAGCACTGCTGTCACGATCGTCTTCTTGCGTCTGCTCATTGTCACTCTCCTTACTCAGGCTTCTTCGTCTTGCTGAATCAACAACAGTGTGCTCAGCCGGTATTGGAGGTGGGTAAGCCTAATGTAAAGATCGTGTGAGGCCCTGCGGGCAGGTGCCGAGGTCTCCCCCGGTGCGGAGTAGTCAGCCCGAGCGCGGCAGACGGAAGGTGACGCGCGCGTACCTCCCCTACCGAAGCGAGTTGGAAAGAAGATTCCCCAGGATCTGTGCGAACTTGTCGGGGTAGGCACTGATGCTCGGGCAGGGACTCGGACAATCAACATCGAGGGAAAGACCGGCGTTCGCGAATTCGGGCCTGAGCGGCGCTATCATCGTCTCTACCGCTTCAGCCGTCTCCATATGCCCGGGATTGATGGGCTCGGCTCCCGCCTCGAGGCGTGAAACCCTCTCGATGGCAGTCGCCAAACGACTCAGCCGAGCTGCCTCTCTTCTCACGAGTTCATAGGTCTTGGGCTCCGCTGGGACCACCCCATCCACCAGTCCCTGGATGTAGCCCTCAAGGCTGGCAAGCGGAGTGCGTATCTCATGGGAGATGGTCCCCAGCAATTCTCTCCGGACTATCTCGGTCTGCTCAAGCTGCCCGGCCATATCGTTGAACGCGGTAGCGAACCTGCCGATCTCGCCCCGCCCCGAGTGAGAGACACGCTGTCCGAAGTCCCCGGCAGCGATCTTGTCGGCGGCATCGGCCATGTGGGCGAGCGGCCGCGTGATACGGCCGGAGACAAGGTAGCTCGCGATGACAGCGGCCATGAGGGCGGCCAATGCTCCCCAAAGGACGAACCCGAGCGACAAGGACCTTGAGGCAGAAAGGCTTCACGAGGTGATCATCTGCCCCGGCGTCGAACCCTTGCAGCACGTCGTCTTCGCTTCCCCGCGCAGTGAGCATCAGAATGGGGACCGGCCGCCTCGCCCGGACTCGGCGAGCGACCTCCAGACCGCTTAGGCCGAGCAGCATGAGGTCCAGAAGAATCAGATCTGGCTCGCGCTTTTCCACACTTTGAAAGGCAGCATCCGCGTCCGCCGCCTGCTCGACCTCATATCCCTCGCTTTCCAGCTAAGCGGCGACCAGGCGGCGCAGATTTTCGTCGTCGTCTACGACCAGGATGGCTATGCGCTTGTCAGTGGCAGCCTTCATGGTGATGCAAGCAGCAGGATAGCGCGGGTTCAGTTCTTCCGTTCGGGGGTAGCTTCTGCCAGCAATGACAGCGCATTAGGCGATCCACTTGCGCCTGATCTGCCATAGACTGGCGGCGAACAAGGCTGCACAGAAGGCGGCTAGGATGGCGAAGTCAAGCGCGTACGGCATGACGTTGGCGTTGTAGACGGCGCCGTGCAGAATATCGGCCCCGTAGGTGAGGGGAGCGATGTACGAGAGCGGACGGATGAATACCGGAAGCTGGGAGATGGGGAAGAAGAGACCGCAGAGGAACATCATGGGGAAGCGGAAGAAGTTGGAGAAGGTCTGAGCTTCGAAGACCTCGCTCACAGCGACGGCGATAAGCAGACCGAGGAAGGTCGAAGCAATCGCAATCAAGATCACGGCCGGCAGGAAGGCCCCCCAAGCCACCGCGGACAGATCGACCAGGAACAAGGCCAGAATTACGGGCACGAACGCGTTGGCGATGCCGAAGAGGATGGCCCCGCTGGTCTTGGCCACCATCAAGAGCCCGAGAGAGATGGGAGCGATGAGCAAACGCTCGAAGGAGCGGTTCTTCTTCTCGAAAGTCACCGTCACGGCCAGCATGGAGGTGGTACCGAAGAGGATGGACACCGCTACCACCCCGGGAAGAAGGGTGAGCATGTCTTCGGCGTCGCTCCCGGACTTGATGAAGAACATACCGGTCCAGGCCAGGGGGAAGATGAGCCCCCAACTGATGTTGGGGGGCTTCAGGTAGTAGGTGCGCATGTCTTTGGCGAGAATGTTCCAGAAGGCTATCCACTTCTTCATGCGGCACCACCGCCCCCAGCCTTTTCCTTCTCCTTGCGCATGGCGTCCGCCTCGATCCCGGTGATCTCCACGAAGACGTCCTCCAGTGAGGGTCGCATCCTCCGGGCCTCGGCCACCTCGGCGCCCAGGTCCTCCAGCAAGCGCACCAGCGGGCCTACGGGGATGGGCCGGTCAGCCGTGACCTGGACCAGTCCGCCAGACAAAGTCTGGAAGCGAAGATCGGGGAAACTCTCGGCGAGCCTGGTTTGGACGTCGCCGTTGGATCCGGAATAGGCTATTTGGAGGACGTGTCTCTGCTTGACCGGCTGCAGGAGATGCTCCACGGTGTCGATGCGCACTGTCCTACCGGCCACGATGAAGGCGATGCGGTCGCAGAGGCGCTCCGCCTCCTCGATATAGTGAGTGGTGAGAAACACGGTGGTTCCTCGCTTCCGTAGGTCGGCGATGAGTTGCCGAATCTGCCGGGCACTGGCCACATCGATGCCGGTGGTGGGCTCGTCCAGGAAGAGGATCTCCGGTTCGTGGATGATCCCGGCGGCGATGGCGAGCTTGCGCTTCATGCCCTTGGAGTAGGTAGCGAACTTGCGGTCGGCAGCCGCCGTGAGGCCGAAATCCTCAAGGAGCTTGCGGGCCCGGGTCTCGCGTTTCGCCTTGCGGATCCCGTGAAGGGCGGCGCAGAAGCAGAGATTGTCAAAACCGGAGAGCTCAGCGTAGAGGTTGCTCTCGTCGATCACCACCCCGGTCAGGTGCTGGGCCGCCTTGGGGTTGCGGGTGCAATCGATGCCGCCGATGCTGATCCGGCCCGCATCGGGGCGGGCAAGACCGGTCAGCATGTTGATGGTGGTGGACTTGCCGGCCCCGTTGGGCCC
>JAFGIH010000393.1 GCA_016929985.1 Thermoleophilia bacterium
CCGCGACCAGAGGTCGGTGGTGAGCGAACTGGATGTGCCAGGAGCGAAGGCCTTTCGCGAGCTGCGCTCCCACGGCCGGAGCCACGGCCTCGAAGCCTTGTTTCTGCCTGCCGTCCGACCACCACCCGATGATGTTTTCGGCCTGCCTTTGGGGCCGAGTCCACCCGGAGAGGGAGAAGACGGTCTCCAGGACCGCAGTTGGGCCGTAGGGGCCGTAGACTGACTCGAGGCCCGGGTTGGCCACCACGATCAGGCGTGACTGGTCGATCGTCTCACGAGCGGCCTCCAGCCGCACCGCGTGGTACTCGCGGTCCTGCTCCCCCCGTCTCCAGATGTCCTCGGCGAAGTCCACAACGAGGGGCTTGCCGAGCTTCGTGGCGAACTCCGCCAGATGGACGGCGGCCGCGCTCGTGGGTTCGTAGATCCACAGTGCGTCGGCATCGCGCAGCATCTGTTCGGTGTTGGGCGCTCCCACGACAGTGGCGCGGCCGAACCTGCGCGCCGGTAGTAGGACGCGCCAGTAGGCCTCCGGTGTGTCACCGGGGTAGTCGCGGGTGCTCTCGCAGCCCACGACGAAGAGGATCTTCATGAGATGATGGCCTCGCCAGTCTGCAGCAGCACCTGCCAGTGCTCGGCAAGCGGTGTCTGCACCGTCACGCTGTCGCCATAGCGAAGAAGGCCTTCGCCGGAGTCGTAGGTATAGACGGCGGGGCCGATGTAGGTGATCGTGACGATCTCTTTCTTCTTGGCCATGTTCGCCTCCTACGAAAGCGTGCGGTCTTCCTTGGTCTGAATCTGGAGGTCATCGCCGTTCGTGCCTCCCGCGATGGCCACGCTGGTCACGGTAGCGAAGCGGTCGGCTTCGACACCGACGTCGGCTTTAGTGCCGACGATCGACTCCAAGGGGATCTCGGTCGAGGACTTGATGAGTTCGTCTCCGTTGGCGTCCGTGCCGGTCACGGTCACGGTGATGGCTGCCGCCCCCAGGGTCTGGTTTATGACCTCGACCTCGAGCTGAGCCGCGCCGTAGAGCGAGGTATCGATCTCGCCTTCGGTGTCGGGATCATCGGTCCAGGTGCCGGCTCCGCTCCCGGTCGCGGCGAAGGTCCCCATGACGATCACCGGCGGGAAGGCGTTCGCGGCCAGGATGGTCAGGTTCCCGGCCCGCTTCCAGAAATGGTGGACCCGCAGGCTGGCGTTCGTGAGGAGCGTGTTGACGTCGGAGCCCAGGTGACTCGTCACTGCGGAGTTGAAGCGCGAGAACAGCGTCTGGATGGCGCTCTCGCGTTCGATCTCGGTCAGGAGTGCGATGGCCACGTCGATGAAGTCCGCGGTGACCTCGGCTTCGTCAGGATCCCCGAGGGCCGTGATCTCGTTGCGGAACGCTGCCGCGAACGCGGCCGCCGACCCGGCGTCGTCTTCTGTGCCCTTGGCGGTGAGCAGTACCTGGATACCCTGCGAAAGGATGTCAGTCCATGCGATGTATTCGTTGGCCGTCATTGTGCGTTGGCTCATGGGTGCCTCCTAGTAATTGGGCTCGGCGTAGTTCGAGTTGGTTTGGATGTCGAGGCCGCCGTCTGAGCGGTCGTAGATGATGAGGTTCAGCGTCTGTTGAGCCGCAACTGCCGGGTTGGTGCCGAAGGCATCAATTCGGTTGCGCTCCTCTATGTTCTGCTGGAGTTTGGTCGCCAGCTGCTGAGCCATGTCCGCCGAGATGTGGCCTGTGGCCTGGAGATTCATGATGGCAGCCGCTTCGGCAGCGTCGAAGGCCGCGTCGACCTGGGCCTTAGACAGTCCTCCGTAGGAGGCATCGCCGTATTGCGCGTAAGCGCCGGCGCGGTCGGCCGCGTCCGTTAGCCCGAACACTCTTTCCCCCTCCTTGGCGAGCGTAGCGCGGGCCACGACTTTCCTGTAGATGTCATGGAGAGATTCTTGCTGCCTCGGTTCGTCGAGACTGCCTTTGGCCCAGTTGTACGTGCCGCCGATGATCGGTATGGAGGCGCCCAGCATCGCTGCGGCCGTGGTGGCTTTGGTGGCCAGGCTAGTCAAGCCTCCCGACACCTTCCCCGTGGCTTTAGTGGTCGCGGTGGAAGCCGCTGCGGTTTCTATAGCACTGGTGGTGGCCGTATGGCTCAGGTCCTGGATGGCGCGTCTTAGGGCAGAGACTCCGATAATGGCGCCACCGATGGCAGAGACCAATCCCACGCCGATGCCCGTGGCCAGCCCGGCAATGAGAACCGGCTTGGGTATGTTCGCGATGAAGTCAGCGACGAAATTGGCGATTGGCAGCAGTACTTCGCCTATGCTGGCCTTGGCGCTCTCCATGGACTGGTGGAACTTCTGCAGCGATCTGGACGCGTCGTCTTGGGTCTCGGATGCTTTGCCGTTGATAGAGGCCGTCTGCGCCATGATGGCGTTGTAGCGCGCCTGGGCCATCTGGGCAGGGGTGATGGCCTCCCCCATGGCTTTGAAGGCTTGGTTGACTCCGAGGCTGAGCACGTAGGCATCATCCAGGCGGATCCCGAAATCGAGAAGCGCCGTGGATGTCCCCTGCAGCCCGCTCGCCACGGCTCTGGCCACGGCGTCCACGTCATCGGCGAACTGAGGCAGCCCGGAGGTGGCGGCCATATCGGCCACTCGGCCCACCAGGGGACTGATAGCTCCGCCGCCTGTGTCGGCAAGGCCGGTGGCCACTCGGCTTTTCTGAAGAGTGAGTTGCGCCTGCTGCAGCGCGGTCGTCATGTAGCCAGTGGAGTCAGCGAGGCGTTGAGCCTCCGTCTCATACGCGTCGGCTGCCGATCCGAAGATCTGGGTAGTGGACCGCTCCATAAGTGCTCGGGTTTTGGCAGCCTCCATAGTGCCGGCCATCGCGGACCCGGCAATGGCCACCCCACCAATGGCCATGCCTGCTCCCAGCATGGCGCCGGTCTTCGGCGCCATGAGACCGCCCATCCAGGCGTCTTTGGCCACGTCTCCTGTCTGCATCTTGGAGAGGTTGGTCGATACCTCATCGATGGCCTTGG
This sequence comes from Thermoleophilia bacterium, assembly GCA_016929985.1. Next base: position 3,024 of record JAFGIH010000393.1, read on the forward strand.
TCCAGCGGTCGCGCCAAGCGTCGGTCATCGACGAGAGCTTGCGTTCTGCGCTGCTCGTGTCGACGTCGACCTTCTTGGGCCTCTCTAAAGAGTCCGAGAGATCCTCGGCCTTGGACTTTGCCTTCTCCAGGTTGGCCTCGGCCCGACCGGTGTCGACGTCGACTTCTGCGCTCGCGTCGATCTTCGCCGTGCGCTGCTCGATCTCGGCCTGCATGTCGTCGAGATCCGTATAGTCAAGGGTAAGTTTGGCTTCGAGGTCCATCGACATGGCGGTGCTCCCTAGATGGTGAAGGCGATATCGAGGTTGGTCCGGCCCGAAGGCGACGCGCCCTCGACCGTGGGGTCAGAGAGTACGGCTACCAACTCCTCTAGCGAAAGCCAGGCGAGGTCAAGGATTGAGTAGCCGGCCGCCCGAGTCAGTCGGAGGATGGTTGTCCATTCCGGTCGAGCTGTGCCGGCGTCAGAGGGTCCCGCGGGCTTCCCGGTGTGCCGTTCCACGCTTCGATCAGGACAGTCCAGATATCGGCGAGGTGGTAGATGGTTAGGATGTTCTCGACAAGGTCGTTGTCGATACGCCGAGGTGGCCCAGGGCAGAACACCTGCCGCCTACGTTCGGCACCGCTGAGCGCCTCGAGAAGAAGGAACTTAATCTCGTCAAGCTCCAAGTCCTGGGCCTTCCAGCCGTCGCTCACCATCTGGCTAAAGGGCATGTTCTTTCTCTCGGCGTAGGCTTTGATGCTGGCGACAGCGAAGAAGAGGCCATACTCGATCTCGCCGACCGCTAACGTGGGCATGCCTGCCAAGGTCAGCACGGGATCATGGTTCTGCGTTTCGCTCACGGTAGCCTCCAGAGTGTCATGGTCAGCGTCCAGTCTGCCGAGTCTCCATCCTTGCG
>JAFGIH010000394.1 GCA_016929985.1 Thermoleophilia bacterium
GCCACGGTCATGGATTATCCGGACAGCGGCGACAAGACCGTCCCGAACATCAAGGCTGCTCTCAAGGCGGCAGGCATCAGGGACGGGATGACCATCTCGACGCATCACCACCTTCGCAACGGCGATTTTGTGGCCAACGCGGTCTTTGACGCCGCGGCGGAGCTGGGGGTCAAGGACCTCATGTGGTTTCCATCGGCCTCCTTCCCGATCCACTCGCCGATTGTCGAGCATATGAAGAACGGCGTAGTGCATCACATCGAGGGCAGCATGAACGGCCCGCTGGGCAGGTACTGCTCAGAAGGGAATATGCGGGGCCTTGGCGTGCTCCGCTCGCACGGCGGGCGCTATCGCGCGGTTCAGGACGGCGACGTACACATAGACATAGCCGTCATCGCGGCCCCGACGGCCGACCCCTTCGGCAACGCGCACGGTCTCACGGGCCCCGCGGCCTGCGGGCTGCTGGGCTTCGCACTGGCGGACTCCGAGTACGCAGACAAGGTGATAGTGGTTACAGACAACCTGATCGATTTTCCGTGCGTTCCATGGCAGATCCAGGGCAACAACGTTGATATCGTGACGACGATGGAGGCGATCGGCGACGCGAGTAAGATCGTGTCAGGCACCACTGAGATCACAAAGAGCCCGGACAGACTTCGAATTGCTGAGATGACCGCGCGATTCGTCAGGGACGCCGGCATCATGCACAAAGGATTCTCTTTCCAGTGCGGCGCCGGTGGCACTGCCCTCTCGTTCGCCATCTTTCTCATGGACATGATGCGGGAGGCGGGCGTCAAGGCGCGGTTCGTCCGTGGCGGGAGTACGCAGTACCTGACCGCGATGCTCGAGGAGGGTCTCACCGACTACATCCTGGACGGTCAGACATTCGATCTCGAGGGCGTGCGGTCGATGCGCGAGAACCCGAACCACGTGAACACGAGCCCCTTCACCAGCTACAACTATCACGGTAAGGGGAACTTTGCCTCGATGCTCGACTGCGTAGTGCTGGGCGCGACCGAGGTAGACGTCAACTTCAACGCCAACGTGGTGACGCACTCCGACGGGCTTCTCCTGCACGGCATCGGCGGCTGGCAGAACTGCCTGTTCTCCAAGTGCACGATCCTCCCGATCCCGGCGTTCCGTGACAGGATCCCGGTGCTGGTCGACGAGGTAACGACGCTGGTCGGACCCGGCGAGCTCATTGACGTCGTGGTGACCGAGCGCGGGATCGCGATCAACCCGCTCCGGGACGATCTGCTCGCCGCCGTAGCGAAGAGCGATCTGCCCGTGAGACCGATCGAGGAGATCAAGGCCGAGGTTGACGATCTCGTCGGCGGTCAACCGGAAAAGCCCAACTTCGGTGAGAAGGTCGTGGCCGCGATCGAGTGGGTGGACGGGACCGTCATCGACAGCGTCAGGCAGGTGTTGCCGAAGGAGTGACGGCCCCGTGGCCGCGGCGGAAGCCTGACAGGTCGAGCATGAACAGAGAGCGGGGCCTCCCGAGAGGAGGCCCCGCCTTCATATACTGCTGCTTAGAACGGTGTGCGCTTCAGGCGCTCTTGGCTTCCAGCTGCGGCGGCTTCGTCGCCATGGTGATGCCCGCTGCCACCAGGCAGAGGATGCCGCTGATGATGAACGCCGGCAGCCATGATCCACTGTCTCTGAACATCCCCGCCATGATCGGACCTACGATACCTCCGATACCGTAGGCCGTGAACATCCAGCCGTAGTTCTGGCCCACGTGCTGGGGACCGAAGAAGTCCGACGTGCAGGTCGGGAACAGAGAGAAGTTGCCGCCGAAGTTGAAGCCGATGATAGCGGCGCCCAGGTAGAGGAGCCCTGTCGTCCCGCCCATGAAGTAGAAGAGGAGCATCATCACGCCCTGCGTGGCCGTCATCAGGAAGATCGACATCTTCCTGCCGAGCTTGTCGCTCAGCGTGCCCCAGACAATTCGACCGATCCCGTTCGCCAGCGAGTAGAAGACCGCCATGGCCGTTCCGGCGACCGCGCTCGCCTCAACGGCGCTCATGCCGTTGGCCTGAAGCGCGTCGATGCCGAAGAGCTTGATGATGCCGATGGTCATGAGGCCGGCCATGCTGCTGAACACGAATACTATCCAGACCATATAGAATTGAGGGGTCCTCAGCATCTGGGCCGGCTGCAGCTCCACGCAGCCGATCCCCTTCTTCGCGTCGCCGCCAGGCGCGGGAGGCACGTATCCAGGCGGCGTCCAACCCTTGGGCGGATTGACCATCACGAAGCTGGCCAGCGACACCGCGATCAGGAAAATGATGCCGTAGAGGCCGAATACGTTCAGGATGCCCATCGAGTCGATGAGGCCGCCCCACGATCCCGCGAGCTTGATCCAGATGAGCGCCCCGAAGCCGAATCCCGCGACCGCGAGCCCCGTGATCATGCCCTTCTTGTCCGGGAACCACTTCATGCCCACGGCAATCGGGCATACGTAGGCCAGTCCAATGCCGGCGCCACCGATGAGGCCGATACAGACGATCTGCCCGATGAACGTCGTGCCGAGGAACTTGGCCAGAATGTAACCCAGACCGAGCAGGATGCCGCCACTGAGCGCGACGCGACGCGGTCCCACCTTCGCCTGCCAACGGCCGGCAAGGACCATCACCACGGCGAACGTGACAAGACCCACCGAGAAGACCGCCTGGGTCTGGGTCGCAGAGAAGCCGAACCCACCTTCGGCGACCGCGGCTCTGAGTTTGGGCGTGAAGACGCTCCAGGCGTAGATCGCTCCCAGGCAGAGCTGGATCACCAGCGCGCCGAGTACGATCAGCCCTCGGTTCATAGTCTTCTCTTCTGCCATGACTTCTCCTTCACTGAGGCAAGGGGCGGCTCAGATGAGCCGCCCCTCCCTCGAACAGGTCTGCCCTAGTGGGCCTTCCCGATCTCCTCCA
>JAFGIH010000395.1 GCA_016929985.1 Thermoleophilia bacterium
AGATGGCCATCTCGTCGCCGTCGATGAGGCCGTGGATGAGCATCATCTTCTTGGGGGTCCGCACCTCTTCGTAGCCGCGCACCACGCCGCGCAGGTGCAGCCCCACTTTGTGCAGCGCTCCCACCACGAAGACCGGGCACTGGATCTTGGAGAAGTCGGGGCTGCGCAGCTTCCAGAAGTCGTCACAGGTGGGGTGGTTGATGACGTTCCACACCAGGTCCCATTTGCCCATCTCGGGGTTCGGCGCAGGCGTCCCGAAACGTTCGGGGATGCCGAGGCGGTAATGGCCTCGTATCTCCCACATGTGCCACATGGTGGGAAAACCGACCGCCATGAGGCCGCCGTGCCAGGTGAGGTCGCGGTACATGTCTGCGCCGGCGTCCCACGGCAGGATGCAGGCCAGATGGGGCGGCTGCTGCACGGCGCAGAACCACTGGCTGAACGCGAGGAGCGACTCGCCCAGCATGCCCACCTTCCCCGTGCACCATTCCTGGGCGGCGATCCATTCGGTCATGTCATAGAGGTCGTTCTGCATCTCCCGGCCGAAGAGGTCCCACTGGCCGGTGGGGGAATGGCCGGTGCCGCGCGAGTCGGTGTGCACGAACACGTATCCGCGCGACACGAAGTAGTCGATGTCGTTGGTCTCCCTCATATGGAAGATGGGGAGGTTCGGCAGGTGATCAAGGTCCTTCTGGTAGGAGTCGGCGGCGTGGATGGCCGGGTATTTGCCGGGCTCGTCCGGCCTATAGATGTTGGCCGCGATGAGTGTCCCGTCGCGCATGGGGATCATCACATCGCGCTCTACGGTCACGCCGTACTGCGGCTTGCTCAGCCGGTCTGCAGGGAAGCCCTTCGGGAGCATGGTGCGCACGATCTCGGGCTTGAGTGTCTTCGAGTACACGGACAGCCTCCTTTGGGCGGGGATCCGGTGGCCGACTCTGTCAGTTCACGTTACTAGCCCGGCACGATGCCGGTCAAGGCCCGGAAGTGGTGTTGGAACGGACCATTGCGGCTTGACGTGGGCAGGGGATGACTCTATTCTGGGAAGCTGAGTGGGCGCTCAATAGCTACCAGGGGAGGAGCCCGAGGGGCTTAGGTACGACTAACAAGGAGTGGTCAAGTTGGACACGTTCGAACACAAAGACAACGGCGAAGAGAAGACTCAGTCCGGCCGCGCCGTAAGCCGGAGGGATTTTCTCAAGATAACAGGTATTGCGGGTGCCGCTATCGGCCTCGGTGGAGGTCTGGGCGGTCTGCTGGCGGCCTGCGGCGAGGATGAGCCGGCAACTACCACCACGGGTGCTACCACGGCCACCACGGCGGGTGGTACTGAGACCACAGCCGGCGCGACGACGACTGTCGCCGCGGGTGCGGAGCAGGGCAGCCCCCTCAAGGTCGGCGTCGTCATGCCCATGACGGGTCCGCTGGCTGAGTTCGGTGCACCAACAGAGTACCTGACCGAGAAGGTGAAAGAGGTCACCGGAGGCAAGATCGTCACCAAAGACGGCAAAGAGCGGGCGCTGGAATGGATCTCGTACGACACCCAGTCCGACTCCAACCGGGCTGCGCAGGTGACGGGCGACCTGGTCCAGAACGACAAGGTCAACTTGATCATGGCCGAGGGTGGACCGGACTCGGTACTCGGTCCTGCCGACCAATGCGAGGCTCTCGGCTGCCCCGGCATCTTCACCAACCTTCCCTGGACGGCCTTCACGTTCGGTCGCGGCAACGACGGCCAGACGCCGTTCAAGTGGACCTACGCCGTCACCATCGGCACCCAAGAGAACGGCCGCGCCGCCGTAAGCGCCTTCGAGAACTACGCGCCCGGCACCAACAAGAAGGTTGCCCTGCTCTACCCCAACAATGCCAACGGTATCGAATACTCCGACATGAACAACGGCATCCCGCCGCTGCTTGACGAGTTGGGCTACACCTACGTCATGCCGGATCTGTATCCCCCCGGATCAGAGGACTACACGGCTCAGATCTCCATCTTCAAGAGGGAAGGCTGCGAGATGCTCATGGGCTCCGGTGTGACCCCGGAGTTCGCCAACTTCTTCAACCAGGCCGTGCAGCAGGGCTTCAGGCCGCCGCTCATGTCCAACGGTATCGCGCTCCTGTTCCCGAGCGCTCCGGCAGCCATCGGGCCGACAGCCGAGAACCTCATCATGGAGATCGCCTTCGACCCGAGCATGCCCTACAAGTCGCCGCTCACCGGCCAGACGTGCAAGGAGCTCTGGGACGAGTACGAGGCGACCACCGGCAACCAGGGTCAGGGTATCCTCAACGCCATCAGACTCTACGAATGGGCTGTTGATGCCTTCAAGCGGGCCGAGAACGTGGAAGACCCCGCTTCAGTCATTGAGGCGATCGGGTCGAGCACGATCGAGACCGCGGGCTATCCGTTCGATTTCACCAAGCCGGTCGGCGACAAGCAGCGCCCGCATCCCAACTGCTTCGTTCTCCCGGTGCTGGCGGGTCAATGGCAGAAGGGCAAGGGCAAGTGGCCCTTCGATCAGGTCATCGTGGGATACGGTGGCTTCCCCGAACTCGAGGGCACCCTTTCCCTGGGCAGCGAGACGTTGCCCATGACCTACGGCGAAGCCTAACCGACTCGAGACAACCACGGCGCTTCGGGCGGGGGTCCCTTGGGACCCCCGCCCGCGTTGTTTTGTGGGCGTCTCCTTCCGGCCGCCGGGCAGAGGACGGATCAGCCTCTGGGGATCACCGGCAGCGAGAGCCGCGACTGGTGGTCGGCGTCGCGATAGATCTTGTGCAGCGTGGTTG
>JAFGIH010000396.1 GCA_016929985.1 Thermoleophilia bacterium
GCTGGAGATCCTGGGAGCGAAGGCCGGCAGAGTGCTCGACCCGGCCACCGGCTTCGAACTGCTCGCCTGAGTCAGGCCGACCGGCCTGTCAGAGAAGTCCTCAGCCCGGTGAGGGCAAGAAGAGCGAGAGGATCACCACGACGAAGCCGAGCACGGCGAAAGCATCCTGCAGTCGGCTGCGGCGTCCGATGATGGTCACCTGGGCGACGATCCATGCGACCAGGATGATCCCGGCGAGAAGCGACATCGTCCGGGCCCGGGACGCCTCGGCCAGAAGCATGCCGGCCGCGGCAAACATGCTGCCGCCCACCGCCACGAGCAGTATGAGGCGGGGCACCACGTAGCTCTTGAAGGGAGATCCCTCGAGCCACTCCCGGGACACGGCTTTGGCGCCCGTGAGCGCGTAGACGGCACCTCCCACGGCGTTGACGCCGATGAAGATCTCCAACACTATGAGCACGATGCGGATCATGGTGACGACAGACTATCGGCCCGGCGTCCCACCATCAAGGCCGGCACCGGGGAACGCCGCGCGCGGCCGGCTCCGTCGAACGCCCGAATGCTCAAGGAGGAGGTATCCCGATGTCTAACAAGACCCGGCACAAGTTCGCCGTCACTCTCATCGTCGCGGCCCTCACACTGGGCGCGTTGGGTATCGCCGGCTGTGGCGAGGCCGGAGACCCCACCGACACCACGGCCGGCCCGCCCGATGGGTCCATCGTCCATCCAAGCGGCGCGAACGAGATCGTGCTGCAGGTGAGTTCCGGCGGAGGGTTCGTGCCCGTTTCCTGGGCCCTGACGCAAGTCCCGGAGTTCACCCTGTACGGCGACGGCACCGCGATCGTCACCGGACCGGTCATCGCCATTTATCCGGGACCTGCCCTGCCGAATCTCCAGACGAGCCGTGTTTCTGAAAAGACCATGCAGGCCATCCTGTCCGCGGCCCGCGAGGCGGGGCTCTTTGCCTCCGACGTGGACTACGGTCAGCCGCAGATCACCGACGTGCCCGCCACCGTCATCACCGTCAATGCCGAGGGGACCACGTACCTCTCCAACATCTACGCCCTGGGCGCGGAGGAGAACGCGGGTGGACTCAGCCTCGAGCAGCAGCAGGCCCGCGCCGCGGTGAGCAGCTTGATCGGCAAGCTGCTGGACCTGACCCCCTTCGAGACGGGGCTCCAGTGGAGCGCCTACGACTACTCTTCGCTGGCGGTCTTCAGCGTGCCTGTGGACCCGAACATCGAGCCCAACCCCGACGATGTGCAGCCGAACCGCCTGGAGTGGCCCCTCGGCGACCTCGCCACACTCGGCGAAGCCGCGCAGCCGGACGGCTATCGCAGGATCGTGGTGTCGGGAGACGACCTGGCCACGCTGCAGCCCGTTCTGAAAGAGGCGAACCAGATCACTATCTGGACCGTGGGCGACCGCGAGTACAACCTCTACTTCCGGCCGCTGCTGCCGGATGAGGCCTGATGGCGCGAGACCGAATAGCCTGACGAGACCGAATAAAGTGAGGGCCTCCCTGGTAGTCTGAGTAGTGACACAGACTTTCCAGGGGGCCCGTACACCCATGACATCGGCCATAATCACGGAGGGACTCACCAAGCGCTACGGGTGCAGACCCGGCATCGAGCAGTTGGATCTCGAGGTCCTTCCGGGGGAGGTGTTCGGCTTCATCGGGCCCAACGGCGCCGGCAAGACCACCACTATCCGGTTGCTGCTCGACCTGCTGCACCCCACAGGCGGCCGCGCCACGCTGCTGGGCCTCGACGCCCATCGCGAAAGCGTGACGCTGCGCCGTTCGGTGGGATACCTCCCGGGCGAGTTCGGCCTCGACGTGCGCATGACGGGACGTCAACTGCTCCAGTACTTCGCCACACTGCGTGGCATGAGCGACCTGGGCGCGGCGCCGGGCCTGGCCGAGCGGCTCGACCTCGACCTCGATCTGCCCATGGGCCGCATGAGCCGTGGCAACCGGCAGAAGATCGGCCTGGTGCAGGCCCTCTTCCACCGGCCGGCGTTGCTCGTCCTCGACGAGCCGACCACGGGCCTCGACCCGTTGGTGCAGGACACCTTCCTCCAGATACTCCGCGAGGCCCGCGATGAGGGCCGCACCGTCTTCCTCTCCTCTCACGTCCTCAGCGAAGTCGAGCGCATATGCGACCGGGTGGGCATCGTACGCGCTTCGCGCCTGGCCGCCCTCGAGACCACGGAGTCCCTCCTGGAGAAGCGCCGCAAGCGAGTGGTGCTGGTCTTCGACGCGCCGGTGGACGCAGCCGCGTTCGCACAGCTCCCAGGAGCCACCGACGTCCACGCGGAGGGCAACGTCATCTCCCTACGGCTGAACGACGGCATCGACGCCGTGATCAAGCTGGCTGCGCAGCACGCCCTGCTCGACCTGCAGGTGGAACATCCCTCGCTCGACCAGGTGTTCCTGGGCTACTACGACATGAGGCAGCCATGGCAGGCCTGAGGCAGGCATGGACAGTGGCTGCGCACGATCTGCGCCGACGGTGGCGCTCGCTTGTGCTTTGGGGAGTGATCCTCGGCGCCCTGGGAGCCCTGTATGTGGGGCTCTACCCGACCATGAGCACTATGCTCGAGGAGTACATGGAGCAGGCGCCTGAGAGCATGCAGGGCTACTTTGGCGAGATGACGGGGCCCATCACCATCGAGCAATGGCTGGGGATGGAGTTCTTGAACATGTTCGTCCCGGTGGTGCTGCCCTTCCTGGTGATGATCATGGGCGCCCGCGCCATCGCCGGACGGGAGGAGCGCAAGACCCTCGACCTCCTCCTCAGCAACCCCCTCCCCCGCCGGCAGGTGGTGCTGGGGGCAGTGTTGGCCATGGCTGTCTCGCTGGCGGTGGTCTTTGTCATGACGTGGGTGCTCACCTACATCGCCGTGCCCATAGCGGAAGTCGATCTCTCACCGGCCCGGTTGGCCGCCGCCCTCGCCGCGCTGTGGCCCATGTGCCTCTTGTTCGGGGTCCTCTCCCTGCTGCTGTCGGCCCTGATACGGCGGAGCGCCCTTGCCATCGCCATCCCGGCTTTCATCCTCGTCGCCATGTACGTGCTGGAGTCGCTCGCCCAGGCGGTGAAGTCGGTGGAGCCGTACGGCGTGATATCGCTCTACCACCATCTCGGCAGCCCTATCGAGGGAGACTTTCCCTGGACGGCGGTGCTGGGCATGCTGGCCGGGGTGTGCGTCCTCACGGGCGCCGCCGTGGCCGCCTTCTCGCGGAGGGACCTCTTCACCTAGGGGGCGCGGACGTCGGAGCCGTGTGCCGACCGACGAGCCGTCGACGATGGTAACCTTGAACGATGGCGAAAGCTTGCCCCTCCCCACAGCCGCTCCGCATGGTGCTTGGGACCGCGATCTTCATCACGGTGATGATGCTGCTGGTCTTCCTCGGCCGCTTCATATTCGCGCCGCTCATGCCGGCGATAGTGGAAGATCAGAGGGTCGGCCTCGCGCCGGGCCAGGCAGGGTCGCTCTTCTTGCTCGGCGCACTGGGATTCTTTGCCGGCTCGATAGTGGCGGGCTTCGTCTCCAGCCGCATCAAGCATCGCGGCACCATGATCGTCACGGTCTTCGTCATGGCTCTGACCCTCTTCGCCGCATACTTCGCACACTCGGTGTGGGCGCTCCGCGCGGTCTTCGTGGTTCTGGGCGCCTGCGCCGGGACCCACCTGCCCTCCTCCCTGGCCACGCTCACCGCCACGGTGCGCAAGGAAGACTGGGGCAAGGCCCTATCCATCCAGCAACTGGCTCCGCCCCTCAGCTTGGTGGCCGCCCCCCTTCTCGCGGCGCTGCTGCTGAACTGGTTCTCTTGGAACGAGGTCCTTTTGTGGATAGCCGGAGTGATCGCTGTGCTCGGACTGGCCTTTCTCGTGTTCACGCCGGGGGTGGGCAACTTCCCGGGCGACCCACCCCATCCGTCGCTGGTCAAACCCGTCCTCGCCACCCGGTCGTTCTGGGTGCTGATGTTCCTGTTCGCGCTGGCGATGGGTGCGCAGGTGGGCGTGTTCACCATGCTGCCCCTCTACCTCAGCGAGGAGCGCGAGATGACCCTCGGCTCGGCCAACACCTTGCTCGGTCTGGCCAACTCCGCTCCCCTGGTCACGGTGTTCTTACCCGGGTGGTTGACCTCGCGCATCGGGGAGAAGAAGGCCCTCGCACTGTTCACACTGCTCACCGGGATCGCGACGATACTGGTGGGGCTCACCTCGGGCGTCGCCCTCAAGGTCTTCGTGGTACTGATGGCGGCACTGGCGGTCTGTATATTCCCGCCCGCTTTCGCCTCTGTGGCCCGCATCGTCCAGCCCAACTACCGGAGTCTCGCCGCCGCGTTCTGCTCCCCCACCGCCTTCGTTTTCGGCGGCGGTCTGCTCCCCACTGCACTCGGCTACATGGGCCAGGCGTGGAGCCTCGGCGCGGGTATCATCATCGTCGGCGCCGTCATCGCGGTGGGCTCGGGCGCCGCGTTCCTACTCAGGCTGCTGACGAATCTTGAGGAGGGTTGCTGATCATGGCGCGCATCACCCTGGAGGAGGCCAAAGCCGAGGCGGTGGCCCGCTTCAACGACAGAGGGCCGGACCACATGAACTGCGCACAGGCGATAGTCTACTTCGCGCTCCTCGTGCTAGGACGCGACCCGGACTACGTGACCATCGCCCGGTACTTGGGCGGAGGCATCGCCGGGATGGGCGAGGCGTGCGGTGTGTTGACGGGCGCCGCGCTGGCCATGGGATTGCGCGACCTCCACCTGGACGAGGAGCCGGAAGACCTTACGTCGCGCACTCGCAACGACCTGCAGCAGCTTCTCAAGGACTTCGCGGAGGAGTCCGACGCCCTCCGCTGCGCCGACCTCACCGGCTGCGATCTGAGCACGCCGGAGGGGCGTGACGAGTTCGTCGCCACCGGAGCCAACGGGCGTTGCCCCCTCTACGTGGGCTGGATGTGCGACCACGTGGCGCCGCTGCTCCAGAGGATCGACTAGATCCAGAAACGCCGGAGGCCGCCTCGTCGCCGAGACGGCCTCCAAACCTCTTATGAAGCGCTGCGACCCCGAAGGCGCCATTGGACAGCGTCAGTCGGGAATCCAACGACTAAAGGCGAACGCCACCTCCGGTCCAATGGTCGTAGCGCCTACCAGGCAAACTGTCTATTGGGA
>JAFGIH010000397.1 GCA_016929985.1 Thermoleophilia bacterium
CGACCACCGCGGCTCCAGCCTGTGTGGCCCACGTCCGCAGCGTGTCCTCCGCCAGCCGCTTGCTCTTTCCGTACGGGTTGTCCAGCGCGGCCTGGATGGACGAACTGAAGACCACCAGCGGTCGCCGCCCCCGCTTTTGGAGACCCTCGCAGAGTTCCTCAGTGAAGCCGACGTTGCCGGTCTGGAACCCCTCCACGGTCTCAGGGCGGTTGACTCCGGCCAGATGAAAGATGATGTCGGCTTCGTCCAGGGCCTGGGGGAGCGCATCAGCCGGGGAATCGCAGTCCACCCCCACCACCCGCACGCCTTCCCTGCGCGAGAGAGCCTCCATCACGTGCCGGCCGATGAAGCCGGCCGCGCCGGTCACCAGGACCAGGGGCGCTTCGTCTTTCACGACGCGGCTGAGGCGGCTCCGGCTCCCACGGCGAGAGGCGCGAGCCCCAGATCCTCGCGGACGAAGTCGAGCTTCAACAGGAGTTCCGCCATCTGGTCCACATCCAGCCTGTGGGTGTTGTGGGAGTGATAGTCCTCCAGCGCGGAGACGGAAGCTTCACCTTCCACATAGTAGCGATCGTAGTTGAGGTCACGGTTGTCGGCCACCACGCGGAAGTAGCCTCCGAGATCCTTCGCCCGGGCCATCTCCTCGCGGGTGAGAAGCGTTTCGTACTGCTTCTCGCCATGGCGAGTCCCGATGACGCGAATGGGGTTGTCCGCTCCATACAGCTTTCTGAGGGCGAGCGCCAGCGTCTCGATGGTGGCGGCCGGAGCCTTCTGCACGAACAGATCGCCCGACTCGCCGTTCCGGAAGGCGTAGACCACCAAATCGACCGCGTCGTCGATGGTCATCATGAAACGGGTCATCTGAGGGTCGGTGAGGGTGAGAGGCTTCCCCTGCTTGATCTGGTCGACGAACAATGGGATGACGGAACCCCGAGAGGCCATCACGTTGCCGTAGCGCGTCGCGCAGATGGTGAGCCCCTGCACCGCGGCCACGCGGCTCTTGGCCATCGCGAGCTTCTCCATCATGGCCTTGGAGATGCCCATGGCGTTGATGGGATAGGCGGCCTTGTCGGTAGAGAGCACGATGAGGCGTTTGACGCCCGCCCTGAGGGCTGCGTTCATCACGTTCTCGGCGCCCATCGAATTGGTGAGCAACGCCTCCATGGGATAGAACTCGCAGGCAGGGACCTGCTTGAGCGCAGCCGCATGAAAGACGAAGTCGACCCCTGTCATGGCGTCCCGAAGAGCCTCCGGCCGCCGCACGTCGCCGATGTAGAACTTGAGCTTGGGGTCGGAGTAGGCCAGGCGCATGTCGTGCTGCTTCTTCTCGTCCCGGCTGAAGACGCGGATCTCCCGTACCTCAGTGTCCAAGAAGCGGCGCAGCACGGCGTTTCCGAACGTGCCGGTGCCGCCGGTTATCAGCAGTGTGCAATCAGAGAACATGCCCGAAGATTACCACGTCGAGAAGATGGGACTGACGGCCTGCAAGTCCACCAGCCTCAGCCGGCGAACGGGTTGACCACCTGTAGGCCCTCGATGCCCGCGAAGTCAGCGACGTTGCGCGTGGCGAGGGTCAGTCCGAGCGCCAGGGCGACCGCCGCGATCTGCGCGTCTTCCACGCTGATGGGGCGGCCGGCATTTCTGCGGCCGAGCACAACCTCCGCGTAGAACGAGGCAGCCCGCTCATCGAAGGGCAGACACCGCCCATGAAAGTCCGCAAACACGCGCATAGCCACCGTCTTGAGACCCTGCTTGCGTTTGCCGTCGGGCAGAAGGCCGATCCCCAATTCGATCTCGCCCCTGGTCACCGCGGATATGTGCAACTCAGAGCGTGGGTGGGCATCCACCCATGATGCCGCCGATGGATCCGGCTCGCGCCGCATCAACTCCGAGATCACATTGGTGTCGAGCAGGATCACGCCCAGTCGTCCGAAAAGCAGGGGACCGGCCGGGGAGCGGAGCGCTCCGGGAGCTCGAGGTCAAAAGCCTCCGCTTCGAGACAATACGCGTGGATTCGACTCGCCAAGCCGCCGGTCTCGACGTCCGGGCTCATGAGGGCCTGGCGCAGGATCTGGCGGGCGGTCTCTTCCATCGAATAGCCCCGGCTGGCCGCCTCAAGGCGCAACCGCATCTTGAGTGCCTCATCGAGACCGCGGATGGTCAGGGTCGCCATGGTGCCTCCCCAACGAGGGTGGATTGCATTCATTGACAGCAATGCAATCATGATAGCACCATTTATCTGGCCTCGACGGCCGATTCGAAGCCCAAGCATTGAAGCCTCCCGTGCTGCCGTTGACTGTCCGCATGCACAAGACTATCGGACCGGCCAACGCCCTGGAATACACCGAAGGATGGAGCTTGGCTCGAGGAAGGTATCCAGCACGGCGAGAGCACGAGCAAGGTCATCCCCCGAGAGGTCCCGCGGGAGCCTCATACGGCCAGCAATCGATCCCGTACGAGATGGAGCCGGATCATGCGAGGGCGCTCGGCCTCATCCGGGAAGTGGCACAGCACCGCGTCGCGCAACTCTGTTTCCAGAGTCTCGAAATCGTCAGCCTCGGTGAAGATGGACGCGCCCAGCGCACGTGCCGAATACCCACCTTCGGGCGCTTCTTCTACTAGAAAGATGATCTCGTCCACGTGGTGACCTCCTAGGCGAGATGACAGGCGGCCTCATTGTACTATCTGGCGCCCTCAGTCCTCGGTGTCGATCTCCTTGGCCCAGTCCCGGTTCTCCCGGTACCAGGCGCAAAGCCGGGCCACACCCTCCTCCAGGTCCACTTCCGGCCGCCAGCCGAGCAGAGTCTCGGCCTTGGCGACGGTCGCCCAGGTGGCCATGACGTCGGCGGCGTGCATGGGATGCTGCTCGATGAGAGCCTTCTTGCCTGCCTGCTTCTCCACGAGGCCGATGAGCTCCAGCAGATCGTGGGGGCTATCTCCGCCCAGGTTGATGACCTCGTAGCCCACCGGCCGCAGGCCTAGGATGGTGCCCCGGGCGATGTCGTCCACATAGGTGAAGTCCCGCGACTGCTTGCCGTCGCCGTAGAGCCGGAGCGGACGCCCTTCGTGGATCCACTGCGTGAAGCGGAAGAGGCTCATGTCGGGACGGCCGGCGGGTCCGTAGACGGTGAAGTACCGGAACACGGTCACGTCGATGCCGTACAGATGGTGGTAGGTGAAACAGAGCGCCTCGGCGCCTTTCTTGGAGGCCGCGTACGGAGAAAGGGGCCGGTTGGTGTCGGCGTCTTCGGAGAAGGGCACCGGGTTGTCCCCGCCGTAGAGGCTGGAGGTGGACGAAAGGACGAACTTGCCCACCCCGTCCCGGCGGCAGAGGTCGAGCAGGTTGAGAGTGCCGGTGACGTTGGTGTCGACGTAGACCCAGGGGTCGATCACGCTCTGGCGCACGCCCGCGCGGGCGGCCAGGTTGATGACCGCGTCGAAGGGTCCGCGCTCGCTCCAGATGGCCGAGATCGATCCCCGGTCGGCGATGTCGGCCAGGTGGAAATCGAGACCGGGCGTTCCCTTCAGCCGCGCCAGGCGATAATCCTTGAGGCGGATGTCGTAGGCGGGGCACATGTTGTCGACCCCGCAGACCTCGTGCCCCTGCCCCAGGAGCAACTCGGTCACGCGGCTGCCGATGAAGCCGGCAATGCCTGTTACTAAGATACGCATGCCAGGCTCCTGCTCCCCGGGAATGAGCTCGCCTCGTCCAGCAGGGAGGCCTGGTAGGTCCGGAGAAGAGCACACAGGCCTTCGATCATGGTCTCCCGATCGGCATGACTTTCGGCCAGAGCGATCAGGCGTGCCACCTTGTCATCGAAATCGGCGGTAAGGTCCGCCAGCCCGGTACGTGTTGCGGCCACTGCGTCCTGCTCGTCGGAGTCCGCATCGGGGGCAGGACCGGGGCAGATCAGCTTGATCAAGGGATGCGCAGTGGGAATCGCGTGTTCCCGCCGGCCCACGAGCACTTCATGCAGCCTCTCCCCCGGGCGTAGGCCGACGAACTCGATTCCGATGTCCGCTGATTGTCCGTTACCGAGGAAGCTGATCATCTTCTGCGCCAAGTCCAGGATCTTCACCGGCTCGCCCATCTCCAGGATGAAGACCCCGCGGTCCGCCTCACCACTCCGAGACAAGGTGGCCGCCTGGAGCACCAACTGCACGGCCTCGGGTATCGACATGAAGTAGCGGGTCATGTCCTCGTGGGTCACGGTCACCGGCCCGCCTTCCTTGATCTGCCGCTCGAAGATGGGGATGACGCTGCCTTTACTGCCCAGCACGTTCCCGAACCGCACCGAGCAGAAGCAGGTAGCCGGAAAGTCCTGCCCCACCCGGCGGACCACCATCTCGGCGATCCTCTTGCTGGCGCCCATGACGCTTATCGGGTCGGCGGCCTTGTCGGTGGAGATGTTGACGAAGCGCTCCACCCCCATCGCTGCCGCTTCCTGAGCGACCACCTGCGTCCCACGCACGTTGTTGAGAACGGCTTCGTCGGGGGAGTCCTCCATAAGCGGAACATGCTTGAAAGCCGCGGCGTGGAACACGACATGGGGTCGGTGTTCCTTGAATACCATCCGCATCTTCTTGCGCTGCTGGATGTGAGTGGTCACCAGCAAGTAGTTGTTGAAACCGCGGAAGCGGAGGTCTTCATGCAGGGCGTACAGGCCGGACTCGTCGCGATCGACCAGAATGAGGCGCTCGGGGCCGAAAGAGGCGATCTGTA
>JAFGIH010000398.1 GCA_016929985.1 Thermoleophilia bacterium
CGTCCACGACTACATGAGCGACGCGTTCGACGCACACGAGGAGATCGCCCCCGACCTCGACCGGTTCGCGTTTCCCGATTCGATCTCGAACGAAGCGCTGCTCCGCGCGCGCCAGGTCGAATGCGGCGTCGATCTGGAGCGCCTCGATCGGGGCGCCGAATACCAGGTAGAGCTGCTGGACGACATCGCCGCCACCCGCAGGTCCCTTGGCGTGTGATCCGCTCCCTCCGAGGCCCGGATGTCCCGGATGCGGGCGAGCAGCTCGTCGCCTCGCTCAGCGGGAGATCGAGATTGGCGGCCGCTCGCTCCGGCGCCAAGCCATGCTTCCTGACGACGTCCCCGCACTATTGCGTGTCGTCGAGGTTGATGAGCGAGGGAGTAACGGGCTTGGCCGGAGGAGCTGCGTTTAGCCGCAAAGAGCAGAACCCGCGATACAGGCTGTGGCCGATATATCTTGGGCTGACCAGTACGCATGGCATAAGGAACTGAGAGAGGAACCTCGGCCAATCCGGAACGCTGAGAAGTCGCTGGCCGTAGTAGTGGAAGTATCGGCCGCTGCTCAGCAGGTAGCCTGATGTGCCGTCTACTACCAGCCGGACCGCCTCGCTTAGCTCGTGTGCATCGTCGAACCCCACAGGATGCAGGTTCATCAACGCGAGGTGGCCAACCTGGTGCCCCGCCTCGTTCCAGACCCTTGAGGTCACCGACGTCGCCACCGAAACCTTGTATCGGCTAGTCTTTGTAGCACACCGGCCAGTTCTCCGACCCGGGCACGCCATCCGTTGAACGGGCCTGACTGGACCAACGCCTCTGAGATCGCGCCGATCTGCTCACGAGGCATCGGGTAGCGCTGGCGCCAGTTCTTCCCAACACTGTGCTCGATGAACTCCAGCCAGTAGCCCGTCGCGAGGCGTAGGTCGTCATGAACCGGCTTCATGAGCACGTCGACGGACCTCACGGCGGCTTCCGGGCCTCATATGGCAAGGATCACCCCAAGCGCCGCCGCGACTATCGTAAGGACCGCTGCTACCAGATCCTTGTTCTCCCGGGCGACGCGCAGCCAACGGCTGGTCGTTGTCTCGCCATTCGGTATGATGTCTCGAAGCGGAGTGGACCTTATCTGGCGGTCTATGCTCAGTGGCAACGTTGACAACCGGGACGGCTTCCCGTCGAGTAAGAAGGAGAGGTATACCGGGTTTACCATGAGCGGGCTGTCGGCGAGTTCCATCGACCTTTGGATGGCGGTCTCGGTCAGCCACTTGTCGTGGGGCCGAACCTTGAGCTCGCCTTGCACCCGTACGCCGTACAGGACGCAGGGATACCGGGAAAGGCTACCGACGTTGCCGCTGAGGCTGTACCCGACGATCGGATGGTCGTTGAGCCGCGTCAGCATGAGCCGGTCCTTGCCGATGCCGAGTTCCTCGAAGACCTCACGTCTCGCGGTCTCGAGATAGTCGCCCCGGTCCTGCGGCTCCTGTTTCCCTCCTATGAAGTTCAGGCGGCGCCAGTCCTTGTTTATCTCGAAGAGATAACAGTCCTCTCCGCGATCGTTCTTGGCCCGGAATATCACAAACGCGACCGGCCGCTCGGCGAGCGGCGCCACCGACCGACCGGCCCGCCGTTCCTGTTCGATCCGGCGCAGCTCCATCTGGTGGAGGAACTCAAGCGCGCTCACCCTGTCCTCGGGTATTGTGTGTGTGCCTCCCCAGTTCTCCAGAATGGTGAATGATCTCTCAAGGTACGTACAGAGTATCTCGGGTACGTGCGCGCCGAGCCGACCACTCGGTCGTACTGTGGTTTGTGTGTCGTTTGAGCGCACTTTGACAGCGCCCAAGGCCTGGCAGATGCCGATGAATGTGGCCAGGTGGGTCTTTCGCGTGAGGTTCGAAGTGGCCAGTACAGCCTCTCCGGCGTTCCCGAACTCGTCGGAGAATGTCCGCAGGTCGCTAATCGCGTCCTCGCGCAGGAGTGGCTCCGCCGCCGTTCCCCTCGAGGTGATGTTGGGCGGTGGCGCCAGGTCGGGCTCTGCGAAGTACCTAAGCAACGGTCGGCCTGTCTGCATCTGTCCTATCCCTGGCATAGCGGGCAACGTATCATGGCTGGGCCTTAGGCTCTTTCCAGACTGTCGTGTCGCCCGTTCTGTGCTCGTCGGAACGGGTGAGGCAGCAGCGCTTCGACCGGCACCAGGTCGTATCCGGCACTCGAATCGCCCCTGAGCGCTATCCGCGCCGTTGGCGCGTACTCGCACAAGATCTCGCGGCAACGACCGCACGGTGGCACGGTCTCGTACGACTGCGGCTCCCTGAATGTCGCGCGAAGAGTGATCACCACAGCCACCTCTGCTTCGCCGAGAAGTTTCATCGCCTCGCCCAGGGCAATCTGCTCGGCGCACACGGAGGCGACGCCTATGTTCGAGATGATATTGAGACCGAGGGCTTCGCGCCCGTCGGTGAGCAGCATGGCGCAGACGATGTGGTGGCGTCGCGGCCTCTGAAACCGGGCAAGAAGGTCGGCGGCATGCTGCTCGAGGGTGCCGATGGTCTGATGATCGCAGACATCGGCGCCTGTCGCGCGCGCCAAGCGGGCGGTACGGTTACCGCGTGGATGCCCCACAAGACCACCTTGCCTAGACCGGGCCGCCTGCGGCGCCGCGAACAACGTCGATGGTCATGACTGCTCTACTGCTGGGTCGTGCGTTGTAGCCGACCCATCTCGTCTGTGTCCGACCTTGCCAGGCGCCGGACCGGAACGACCGGTGGCTGTCCTTGATCTGACAGTCACGCACATCGATGCTTGCGGGAGGGCCGGCGGTGGCGCGTGAGTGGCCTGCTGCCTTCCCTGAGCTAGTGTGAACGACGGCGACTGTGTATGTTGTCGTC
>JAFGIH010000399.1 GCA_016929985.1 Thermoleophilia bacterium
GCCCCCATCTTGGCGGCGATCATGGCCAGGGGGACGTTCCAAGGGATGATGAGAGCGCACACGCCCACCGGCTCGCGCTGCAGGTAGGTCAGGGCCGTGCGGCGGATGGGCAGGACTTCTCCCAGGAGGGCCCGCCCGGCCTGCGAGTTGTACTCGAAGCCCAGGGCGGCGCTGTCGATGAGATGGCGCGCCATGTTGATTGGAGTGCCGTGGTCCAGCGCGTCCAGCTGGGCGAACTCCTCTGGGTGCTCCTTGAGCAGCACGCCGATGCGGTTGACTATGGTCGAGCGCTCTGCTTGGGACTTGTCCGACCAAGCCGGGAAGGCATCGCGGGCGGCTTCGACGGCAGCATCCACCTCGGCCGGACCGCCACAGGGGATCTTGGCTATCTCTTCGCCGGTCGCGGGGTTGATCACGGGTAGGGTCTTCCCGGATTCAGCATCTGTCCTCTGACCACCGATCCACATCTGGAAGCCCTGCATGATCCGTCCTCCCCTCGGTATGTCTATACGTGCTTCAGATAGACGAGCTTCAGCTGAGTGTAGCCCTCGGCCCCTATCACGCCACCTTCTTTGGCCAGCCCGCTCTCCTTGAACCCGCCCCACGGAGTCTCCGGCGCCAGGTTCATATGCTGGTTGATCCAGACGGTGCCTGCCTGTAGTTCGTCGACGAGTCTGAGTCCCCTGGCGTAGTCCTTGGTCCACACCGAGGCGCAGAGGCCGAAGACGCTGGCGTTGGCGGCCGCGAGCACCTCCTCGTCGGTTGAGAACTTGTGGATGCCCACCACGGGGCCGAATACCTCTTCACGGGTGATGGTCATGTCCTCGGTGACGTCGGTGAAGACGGTGGGCATGACGAAGAAGCCGTTCTGAAGAGCCGGGTCTGCCGGCCGCCCGCCGCCGGTCGCCAGGGTGGCTCCCTCGTCGAGGGCCGACTGGATGTACCGCTCGATGCCGTCCCGCTGCGCGGCGCTCACCACCGGGCCCATGACAGTGTCGGCCGCGGCGGGAAGGCCTACCTTGATGCCCTCCGCGGCGGCGACGAACGCCTTCACGAACCTGTCGTAGACCTTCTCCTGCGCGTACATCCGCGACGGCTGGGCGCAGTTCTGGCCCACGTTCTCGAAGGCTATGGCGCAGAGCTCCTTGGCGGCGGCCTCCACATCGGCGTCTTCCAGCACGATGGCCGGGTTCTTGCCGCCCAACTCCATGATGAGGGTCTTCACCGTCTCGCTCGACGCGGCGATGATGGCCTTGCCCACCTCGGAGCTGCCGGTGAAACTGACCAAGTCGACCCCTGGATGCGAAGCCAGCGCTTCGCCGATGGTGGCCCCCGGCCCGGTGACGACGTTCACCACGCCCGGAGGCAGATCCAACCCGGCCAGGATCTCGGCCCATTGCAGGCCTATCCCGGAGTTGAGGCTGGGCGGCTTGAGCACGCAGGTGTTGCCGGTGGCCAGAGAAGGCCCGATCTTGGAGCTGATGAGCAGCGAGGGCACGTTCCACGGCGTTATGAGCGCGCACACCCCCACCGGTTCGCGCTGCATGTAGGCCACGGTGCTGGGACCGGCGCCGGGGGTGTCGCCCTTACTGGGGGCAGGCGGGAGCACCAGGCCCATGCAGGTCCGGGCGCCCGCCGCGGCTAGGTCTAGGTTGCCGGCAGCGAAACCCATCATGAGGGGCGCATGCCAGGCGCAGGCGCCGTGTTCGGCGATCTCCATCCGGGCGAGCTCGCCGGCATGCTCTCGCACCGCGTTCGCGATGCGTGCCACAACCTCTGAACGCTCCGCCTGGCTCTTCTTCCGCCAGGCCGGCAGGGCCTTGCGGGCCGCCGCCACGGCCTTGTCCACGTCGGACAGCCCGGCGCGGGGGACCTCGGCGACCACCTCGCCGGTGGCCGGGTTGTAGGTACGGAACGTCTCGCCCGAATCTGCGTCGACCCACTCGCCACCGATCCACATCTTGTACGTCTTCATCTACTCCTCCCAGAGTGTGTGCGGTGTTCCCGCGAGATCGATCCACAGGTGCTTTTGCATGGTGTATTCCTCGAGGGCGAGGGTCGAGTTCTCCTTCGACCAGCCCGACTCATTCCGGCCTCCCCAGGGGATCTCGAAGACGATGGCCAGGTGCTGGTTGAGCCATACGGTGCCCGTCTTGATCTGGTCGGCCATGACCATGCCGAGGCGGAGGTCTTTGGTCCATATCGAGGCGCAGAGCCCATAGCGCGTGTCGTTGGTGAGGGCAACCGCTTCGTCCGGCGTGTCGAAGGGCGCCAGTCCCACCACCGGCCCGAAGACCTCCTCCTGCATGAACTCCGACCCGGGGTCGCAGTCGGCGAAGATCGTCGGCGCGACGAAGCACCCATTCCCCGTCTCTGGAGTATCGGGCCGCTCCCCGCCCAGAAGGAGTCTCGCTCCGGACCCTTTTGCCCGCTCTATGAACCCCTCAATGCGGTCTCTGTGCCCGTCGTAGGCTACTGGGCCTATCATCGTCTCGGGCTTCAGAGGGTCGCCGACGGTCAGCTTCGCCGCCGCCGCGACGAACCTCTCGGCGAACTCGTCGTATATGGGTCTCTGGACGAAGTAACGGCTTGCGGCCCCACAGTTCTGGCCGGAGTTGTAGAAGGCGCCCCACACTGCCCCCTCAACCGTTGCTTCAAGGTCGGCGTCTGCAAGGACGATGAAGGCGTTCTTGCCGCCCAGTTCCGAGGCCACCGGCTTCACGTAGTCGGCGGCGAGCCTCATTATGCGCTTGCCCGTCTCCGAGTCGCCGGTGAAGTTGATCTTGGCCACTTTGGGATGGGTCACGAGCGCCTCGCCTATCGTGCTGCCGGGCCCGGAGACGA
>JAFGIH010000400.1 GCA_016929985.1 Thermoleophilia bacterium
CGCCCTCCAGGACGCCATCCTCACCAAGACCGGGTTCACCAGCAGCATGGATGGGTTCAGAGTGTGCTAAGGTGTTCATTCACCAATACACCTATACACCACACATGGAGAGCCGCCATGCCCAGGATGACCATAACCCTCTCCCCGGAGCGCCAGCGGGCCCTCAAAGAGGCCGCGGTCCGTCGGGGAACCACGATCACGGCCGTCATCGACCAGAGTCTCGAACTGGCCGGCATCCGCACCCGGGAGAGCGCCGCGGACATCGTGAGCCGAGCGCGCGCCCGTTCGTGCATGAGCGAGCAGGAAGCCATGGATCTCGCCTTGCGTGAGACTGCCGAAGTGCGTGAACCCACCGCTGCCCGCCGGGCATCCGCCGCCCCGCGGACCGGACGCCGGTGACGCGGTTCGCGGTCATCGACACCAACGTGGTCGTCAGCGGCCTTTTGAGTGGAGCCGCGGACTCCCCCACCGGCCGCATCGTTGATGCCATGTTGGCGGGCGCCACTCCCTTCGTGCTGTCGGAGCCACTTCTGGCCGAGTATCGGGCCGTGTTGCTCAGGCCGGCCATCAAGGAGCGCCATGGGTTGACCGAAGCCGAGGTTGACATCGTGCTGGAGGAAATGGTCCTCAATGCCGGTCTCAGGAAGGCCGAGTCGGTAGAACCCGGGCCGTCGGGAGACGAACACGTGGTCGCGCTGCTTGCTGCTGTGCCCGAGGCGATCCTTGTCACCGGGGATCGTCGGCTTGCCGAGGCTGTGGCCTCATGGCGCGCAGTGGCGACGCCGGCCGAATTCGCAGCCGGTCTGGTAGATCAAACCGGCTGATGGGGCTTCCGAGACGGCAGGGCTCCGACGCGAGTTGTTCGCGGCTCGCTGGGTAGCATTTCTGCCCCGCGCGTCACTGTGACCCTTCTTTGGCCGCCTGCTTGGTCAACTCGCACGACAAGAAGTCCACATCCCCCTCAGTATCTACCGCCTGGGCGTTGAGTGTCATGATCATGGTGCTACCGGTCACCTGTATCGCGTAGGTGGTTTGCAGCGTAGCCCGTTGGTCCTGAGGACTCACTCCTCCTTCTGACACAAAGCGATACGCAAGCGTGCCCGTCGCGGTACCCGTAGAGTCTGCGAGAGCGCCGTCGAGCGTTTCTCTCCATTCTCCGGTGCAGTAGACGGGAGCATCAGCTTCGCCTGCCGTGTAGCTGTAGACCAGTGCTCTATAGCCGCGCAGAGTCCCGTCTTTCTCGACAGTCACCGTGATCGTGTTCTCGTCGACCGAGAAATCCGCCGGGATACTCTGCGGCATGGGTGGCAGGTCCGGCTCGCCGACGTAGGTGCCGCTGAGAGCTGACTCTTCATCGTCGCCCGCAGAGGTCGCCCCACCGTCACCGCCCGTGAGAGCCGCCTCGATGTCCCCCGGGTCATGGTCGGTGGGGGCATCCCTGTCGATCGGCGGGAAGCCCTCTCCCTCGGCGAGTTTCACCGCCTCGTAGTCGGGCCCCAGGGTCACCCCGGAGGGGTGGGTGATCACCCAGCTGTTTGAGTTTTCCAGATCCTCGGGGGTCACCCCGTCGAGCACAATGGCCTCGATGATCTGCTGGGCGCTGTAGCCGCGCGCACTCAGGATGGTGGCCACCCTGGTGGTCGTCTCGGTGAAGTAAGCATCACGGGCCTCTTGCCTCGCGATTTCTTCATACCGGTCTCGGACCGGTTTGAAGTGGTCATAGAGATCGCTGAGGGTGCGCAGATTCTCGAAGATATGGGCCGAGGCGGGGTCGATGGTCTCGGCCAGGAACACGGGGCCGGAGAGACAAGCCAGCACTACCGGCTCCGCCATCCGGTTCGCCGCTTCGATGAACCCCTCGGCGGGACGGGCTGGGGTCAGCACCGAGCCGTCGGCGACCAGAATGCGGCCGTCGGCCTCGAGTCTGTCGTCCAGTGCTCCGGCGAGCAGTTGATAGGCGTCGTAGCCTCGATCAAGAGCAAGGAGGACGGCGCAGAAGGCGGGCAAGTCTCCGCCGTGGCGCTGTATCAGACGGTCGCTGGCGTCGGTCACCAGGCCGTCGAACTCGACCAGGTCCATCTCTGCCGACGTGGCTTCGTCGATCACCACGCCTTGCGGCGCCCCTGTGGTCTGAGTATCAGGAGAGCCATCGGTGGTCGGCAGGGATCCGTCCGACGACGAGTCATTGCCACAGGCTGAGAGAAATGCGCTCAGGAGAACAAGAAGGAGGGTCGCCGCCAAAGGCAAGAGAGCAGATCGCAGGATGCACTTGCGCCGGATCATAGCCATTACTCCCAACAAGAGCGGCCCCAGCGACTTTACCCGGTCAGTGTACAGGATAGGTCGCTATGTAGTAGAGACCGTAGAGCAGCATCACGGTGCCAAAGAGGATCAAGACGCTACGGGCTCCAGCCCGCTTGAAACGCTGAGCTATGCCGCCAAAGAACAGAACCGATACCAGGATGACGGTGTTGAACACGTAGTCGTCGCTCTGCTGATTCGCAGCTTTCCCCTTGTCCAGCAGGTCGTTGGCCTCCTGCTCGAGCCGATCGGCCTCCAGCTGGCTGGCGATTTGATACTGGGGCAACGCGAAGGGGGTGCCAAGAGCGTTGGGAGTAGTCTTTGGCCGCAGAAGAAGCCACGTTTCGAAGGCGACCCTGAACTCCTCGCGAAACCGGTCTTCGTAGAAATCGGCGAGCGATTGATCATCGCGGGCGTAGGCGTCTAACCAACTGTTGAAGAGAGACACATCCACAAGGGTCTCGGTGTTTGCACGGGCCGCCGCCCGGCTGGACTCAACCCTCTTGCCCGATGCTTCCGCAAAATGGATGGACTGCACTCCGCCCCATCGGGCGGCTTGATA
>JAFGIH010000401.1 GCA_016929985.1 Thermoleophilia bacterium
ATACCCCGGTCCGGCCGCCTCGGGGCGGCCGTCGCCGTCTTGGCCGGATTGGTGATAGTCATGGCCATCCTCATCACCGGCGCGGTGCAGTTCTTCCGCCGCCAGAGTCCCGACGGACCCGACACGGACCTGCCACAATGACCGCATGCGCATGAGCAACGTCGCCACGCAACTCAGAGACCCCAAGGCGCCGCTCACTCTGGCGCGACTGCTCGTCTTTCTGGCGGCGCTGCTGCTGGGCGCGCACGCCTTCCAGCTCTTCGGCTACGCCCTGTTCGACTGGGTCTCGTTCGCGGCGGTGCTCCTGGTGCTGGTCGCCTGGGTGCGCGACCCCTCCAGCCGCCGCTATCCTCCCGCCTTCTTGCTTTGCGGCCTGCTGCTGATCATCGGCTGCGGGCTGACCCTCTTTCTCAACCCCAACACCGGGACCACCCTACGCAGGCACGCCCCGGTGGTGTACGTCTTCATGTTCTGGCTGCCGCTCTTCACCCTGGTCATCACCCGTCTCAAACACCTCCGCGTGCTCTACGTCGCCCTGGCCGTCTCGGCGGCCATCACATCCGTGGGAGCGCTGCTGCAGGCCACGGTCGGTCTCTCCCTGCCCAACATGAGCTCCCCCACCTGGGGCCGCATGACCGGTTTCCTGCCTCACCCCGTGCAGCTGGGCACCTACTGCGCTCTGGTGGTGCCCCTGGCGTTCAGCTTGGTGATCATCTCCCGCCGTCTGCGCTTCCGCCTGCTCTGGCTGGCGGTGATGGCGCTCGGTTTCTCCGGCATCGTGGTCTCGGCCTCCATGACGGGCATCCTGGCGGTGGCGCTCGCCTTCGTGACCTTCCTCCTCTTCAGTCCCACCCTCAAGAAGCCCAAGACCTGGCTCATCATCGTGGTCGTGCTCGCTCTGCTGGTAGGCCTCTGGTTCCTGCTCAGCCCCGTGCTCAAAGACACGGGCATCGCTCTGGTCACCGATCGTTTCCGGACGCTCTTCAGCACGTCCGACCCGCACTTCAACACGTGGGTCACCCGCATCGAGGCGGACCGCATCGCGCTCGACTACATCGTCGACCGGCCCTTGGTGGGGTACCCCGCGGGAGCGGAGGGCGCCGTGATGGTGCACAACGGCTTCTTGATCTTCTGGTACGAGATTGGGCTGTTCGGCTTCCTGGCAGTGGTGGCTCTGTTGGTGCTGGCCGTCCGTGCGCTGTTCGCCCGTGCCCCCCGGGACGCGACCCACGAGGAGTGCCGCCGGCACCACTGGTTGAAGGCGGGCGCGGTCGCGTCGTTCGTGGCCTACTTGGCCTCCTTCATGGTGTCGCCCACCCTCACCGATCGCACGCTCAACGTCTCTCTGGCGGTCGCCTTCGCGCTGTGTTCGGCAAGTGGACATCGGGTGAGCTTCAGAAGGCGGACCAGGGAGGGTCTCCCCCCCAAGGGCGCCCAGAACCTGCGGGTGGCGGTGATCTACCACTTCTTCCCCCACTACCGCAAAGGGGTGATGGAGGAGCTGCGGCAGACCGCGGACGTGACTTTCGTGGGCGACCGGGACGGGGCGGAGGGCGGCGTCCCCTGCCTGGCGTTCCCTGAGGACGCCCGCTTCGTCCAGGCGCGGTGCTACCGCGTGGGGCCGTTCGTCCTGCAACCCAAGGTGGTGTGGCTCGCTCTGACCGGCAGGTATGACGTGTTCGTGTACCTGGCGAATCCCTATTTTTTGGCCACCTGGTGCGCAGCCCTCATCTGCCGGTTGCGGGGCCGCCGGGTGGTGTTCTGGGGACACGGGTTCCTCTCGGAGAAAGAACGGCTCAAGAATTTGACCCGAGCGCTGTTCTACTCGCTTGCCCACGCCTTCTACTCCTATGGATACCGTTCCAAGCAGATCGCCCGCCGGTACCGGTTCGGTGCCGAGAACCTCCACGTGGGCTTCAACTCGCTCGACTACCGGGCGCAGCTCCCACTCCGCGAGCAGTGCCTGTCGCGACCCGATCCGGAGGACGACCCGGCGGCCTGGGGTGACGCGGCGGCTGCGGAAACCCCCCGGGATGGCGCGGCGGCTCCAAATGGCACGGCCGCTCGGCGCCCCTTGCGTATCGTGTGCCTCTCCAGGCTCACAGGGAACTGCCGCTACGACCTGCTGCTGAGAGCTGTGGCCGAGGCCAGGGATGCGGCGGGACTGGCGACCTCGCTCCTCTTCATCGGGGACGGTCCGGCCCGGGCGGGGCTGGAGACGCTGGCGGCCGACCTGGGCGTGTCCGCGCGCTTCGTGGGCGAACTCTACGACGAGGCGGCCATCGCGCCCCTTGTCTACTCGGCCGACGTGACCGTCTCGCCCGGCAAGGTGGGGCTCACCGCCGTCCACAGCATGATGTTCGGCGCCCCCGTGGTGACCCACTCCGACCTCGACACCCAGATGCCCGAGGTGGAGACCATCGTTGAAGGCCGCACCGGGATGCTGTTCAATAGGGACGACGAGCACGATCTGGCCCGCGTGCTGGCCGGGTTCGGTGATGCCTTCCCCGACCGGGAGCGCGCCAGGCGTGACTGCTTCGCCGTGGTCGACAGGCTGTACAACCCGGCGCACCAGGTCGAGGTACTGATGGCGGCCGTCACAGGCGGGCCGGCCGAGGAGGGGGATGACATGCTGAGGCTCTTCACACCTGGAGACACCGATGCGGCTGCGTGACGCGGCCCGAGCGTGCCGCAGAGCCTACTGGCGCCGGCGTCTACGCTTGCGCCACGTGGACAAGACCTTCCTGGCCGGCGGTCGCTCCCAGATCGCCCGTGATTTCGTCGCCGGCCCTTACGGCTACGTGGCCCCGGGATGCCTGATCTACCCGGGCGTTTCCATCGGCCCCTACACCATGATCGGCCCCGGCGTCAGGGTGGTGGGTAACGACCACATCTTCGACCGCCCGGGCACACCCGTGATCTTCAGCGGGCGACCGGAGCAGAAGCCCACGGTCATCGGCGCCGACGTGTGGGTGGGAGCGGGCGCCATAATCCTGTGTGGGGTCCGCATCGCGGACGGGGCCATCGTGGGGGCGGGATCGGTGGTCACCGCCGACGTCCCCGCCTTCACCGTGGTGGGCGGAGTGCCCGCGACGCTGCTGCGCCGCAGGTTCCCCTCACCGGAGGACGAGCGCACACACATGCTGATGCTGCAGGGTCCGGTGGTGGCCGGCGAGTACGTCGAGAGGCTGAAGGCCGGCCGATGAGCTACCACGGCGCCTCAGGCGAGGGATCCCTGGCCACGGCGCCGGGTGCCGCGCCGGGCGGAGCGCCGAGGATGGCGCCGGGCGGCCCGGAAGCCGCGGCGCCGGCCGCGGCGCCGGCCATATCGGTGCTCATCCCCACCAAGAACGAGGAACGTGACCTCCCCGGCTGTCTGGCCTCCGTGGCCTGGTGCGACGACATCCACGTCTACGATTCCATGAGCACCGACGCCACCGTCGCCGTCGCCCAGGCGGCCGGCGCCGCCGTGACCCAGCGAAGTTACGAAGACTCCGATCTCGCCTTCGGCGGCGACGAAGCCGCCCATCGCAATTGGGGTCTCGCCAACATCCCCTTCAAGCACCCCTGGGTGCTCCACCTCGATGCCGACGAACGCTGCAACCCCGCCCTGATGCGCGAGATGGACCAGGCTGTGCGCGACGCCGAACACGGGGCCTTCGAGATCCGGCGCCGCGACTTCCTCGGCTCCACCTGGCTCAAGCATGTGCAGGCGTCCCCCTACTACATCCGCCTGTTCCGGCCTGAGGCCGTCCACTACGAACGCCTGATCAACCCCATCACCGTGGTGGACGGCACCGTCGGCCGGCTGACCGGCTACTTCGACCACTACCCCTTCAGCAAGGGCCTGAGCGACTGGGTCCGCAAACACAACCACTACAGCACCCTCGAGGCCCGCCAGATCGTGCGCGAGCGCGAGGCGGGCGCCGGCGGGGCCGAGGAGGGTGGCGCCCGCGGGGCCGCGGCGGGTGAACGCGCGGCGGCCGCCACCACGGCCAACGGCGGGGCCGCGGCGGGTCGGGCCGACACCGGCGGGGCGGCCGGCGGCGCCGCGGCCGATGAGCCCAGCGCCCGCACCGGCTCCAGCCTCCTCAAGGCCCTCACCGCCTGCGACTTCCACGAACGCCGCCGCCATCAGAAGGCCCTCTTCTACCGTCTGCCCTGCCGCCCACTGCTCAAGTTTCTGCTGCTGTATGTGGGCAGGCTCGGGTTCCTGGACGGCCGGGCCGGCTACACCTACGCGCGCCTGCAGTCGATATATGAGTATCTGATCGTGCTCAAGACCCGCGAACTCGAGAAGGAGCAGGCGAAGCCCGGTGACATCCCCGGCGCCCCCAACATCTGAGCGGTACGACGACCCGCCCACCTTCCCCCTCAGCCACCGGGCCTACCGCGCGCTGTGGATGGTCACCTGGTTCCTCCTGGCCTCGTGGACGCCGCGACAACTGCGGCCGTGGCGGCGCCTGCTTCTGCGGCTCTTCGGGGCCCGGCTGGGCCGGGCGGCCGACGTACGCGCCTCGGCCCGGGTGTGGTACCCGCGCAACCTCGTCATGGAGGAGCGCACCATGCTGGGTCCGCGCGTCGACTGCTACAACATGGCTCTGGTGACGGTGGGCGCCGGCACGATCGTGTCGCAGCGCGCCCACCTCTGCGGCGGCACCCACGACTTCGAGTCCCCCGGCTTCCCCCTCACCGCGCGTCCCATCGCCATCGGTCGGGACGTGTGGATCGGCGCTGAGGCCTTCGTGGGGCCGGGCGCGGTGCTTGGTGACGGCGTCGTCCTCGGGGCCCGGGCCGTCGCCTTCGGCGTCCTCGAACCCTGGACGGTCTACTTCGGCAATCCGGCCACCCCCCAGCGGAAGCGGACCCCACTCTGACCTACGACCCACATCCGTGTCTGGCCCCTATCGGTGACGCCGCCCGACGGTTCCAAGGGCGCGTCGCCTTCGTCTACCCCACGCGCTACCCGGGAACCCCGGGGCAAGGTCTGGTGCGGGGCTCGATCCGCGCCGTCCGCCGGCTCTGGGAGTACTGCCTGCTGGCCGTCGATATCTGGCGGGCCCGCCGCAGCGAGCTCATCATCGTCCGCGAGTTCAGCACCTACTATCTGCTCGTGACCGCCGGCCTGTGCCTCCCCCTGATGCGCAGAGTGGCGCTCGTGGTCAACCACAACGTCCAGGCCGCCCACAACAGCGCCCTCCAGCGCCGGCTGCTGATCCTCTTCGCCCGC
>JAFGIH010000402.1 GCA_016929985.1 Thermoleophilia bacterium
CGGGCTCCTGAGTTGGCCATCATGAAGACCGGGTTGAGGCGCCTGAAGTTCTTCTCCATGGCCCCACCCACTTCTTCGTTGGCCTCCGTCCACAACCGGTTGACGTTCTCCCGACGCTCGGACTCGGTGATCTCTCCGCGCAGATAGGCTTCGTACTGCTGGCGCACCTGGGCTTCGTAGCCCTCGAGTATCTCGTTCTTGTCGGGCGGCACTACGATGTCGTTCTTGGAGATGGTGACCCCGGCCACGCTCGCGTACTTGAAGCCCAGGTTCTTGAGGACGTCCAAGAGATGTGCCACCGCGATGGCCCCGTAGTATTCCACCAGATCGCTCACGAACGAGGACATCTCGTTCTTGGTAAAGACCTTGTTCTGGAACTCGTAGTCGTCCCTGCGGATGGTGCCCTCGGCGCCCCGCTCATCCCACTTCTCGCCGAAGTACTCCTCGAGAGATGCCACCACGGCCGAGTTGAAGAGCGCCCTGCCCACCGTAGTGAGCACCCGGCCGCCCTCCCAGCGGAACAGGACCGGGTCTTGGATACCGATGACCCTCTCCGCGTAGGCGTGCTCGAGCTCGGCCACCGAGCCGAAGGGACGAGGACGGGGCTGCAGCTTCATGAGGACGTCGCCATCGGAGACATCGATGCCGGAGATCTCCAACTTTGCTATGTCGGCCAGGTTGGTCAGCGATCTGCATTCGTAGAAGGCGTCGCTGACAAGGATGTCCCTGACCGTCTGCCGTAGCTTCTCCGGCGCCAACGAGCCGCCGCCGTCTTCGGGGATCGCATCCCGGCCGAACAGAGCCAGGATGTCGAGCAGACCGTTGCGATTCACCCGACTCAGTATCGCGTCCACGTGGGCCGGATCGTGCAGGAGTATCTCGGCCAGACTCTGGTTATCGAAATAGGTGAGGTAATAGCAGCCCAGGATCATGTCCTGGGTAGGCACGGCTATCGGCCGGCCGTGAGCCGGCGAGAGGATGTTGTTCGACGACAGCATGAGTATCCGGGCCTCGGCCTGCGCCTCCACCGAGAGCGGCAGGTGGACGGCCATCTGGTCGCCGTCGAAGTCGGCGTTGAAGGCCGTGCATACCAGCGGATGTAGCTGGATGGCCTTGCCTTCGATGAGGACCGGCTCGAAGGCCTGGATGCCCAGACGGTGCAACGTGGGAGCCCGGTTGAGCATGACCGGATGCTCGTTGATGACCTCGTCGAGGATGTCCCACACTTCGGGAAACTCGCTCTCCACCAGCTTCTTGGCCGCCTTGATGTTCTGCACCTGCTTGCGCTCCACCAGGCGACTCATGACGAACGGCTTGAACAGTTCCAGCGCCATGGTCTTGGGGATGCCACACTGGTGCAGGCTGAGCTCCGGGCCGGCCACGATGACCGAACGGCCCGAGTAGTCCACGCGCTTGCCCAGCAAGTTCTGGCGGAAGCGGCCCTGCTTGCCCTTGAGCATGTCGGAGAGCGACTTGAGCGGGCGGTTACCCGGGCCGGTGACGGCCCGGCCGCGCCGGCCGTTGTCGAAGAGCGCGTCGACCGCTTCTTGCAGCATGCGCTTTTCGTTGTTCACGATGATCTCAGGGGCACCCAGGTCGAGCAGCCTCTTGAGCCGGTTGTTGCGGTTGATGACCCGGCGGTACAGGTCGTTGAGGTCGGAGGTCGCGAAGCGACCGCCGTCGAGCTGCACCATGGGCCGCAGTTCCGGCGGGATGACCGGGACGCACTGTAGGATCATCCACTCGGGCTTGTTGTCGGAGCGCAGGAATCCCTCCACCACCTTGAGCCGCTTGACGGCCCGGGAGAGTTTCTGGCCCTTGGAGGTCTTGATGGTCTCACGGAGCGTCTTGGCCTCGGTCTCCAGATCGACCGCCGCCAGCAACTCACGGATGGCCTCAGCGCCCATGCCGCCCCGGAAGTACACGCCGTACCCGAAGGGGCTGCCGTACTTCTCCTTCATCTCCCTGAAGAGCGTCTCATCGGTGATGATGTCGCCCTTCTTGATGCTCTTGAAGGCGGCCCACAGCTCACGCAGGCGCGCAGCCTGCTGATCGGCGTAACGCTCCAGGTCGCGCAGCCGCGTGTCGGCTTCGGTACGCAGTTCGGTGGCGCGCTTTTCGGCCTCTTCCTGACTCCACTCGCTCAAGGGGGTCTGATCGAGTCCCAGAGCGATCTCATCGTCTTCGTCGGGGGTCGAGTTGCCGATGAGTACGGCCACGCGTTTGTCGCGCTCCGCCATGATCTTGACCTTCTGCTCATCGCGGGAGGCAAAGGTGTTCTCGATATCGGCCTGCACCAGGTCTTCGAGCTTGCCGGCGTCGCGCTGCCGCTTCTCGTCGTCGACGAACGTCACGATGGAGGCAGAGAAATACAGCACCCGCTCCAGCTGTTTGGGCGAGATGTCGAGCAGGTAGCCCATGCGGCTCGGGACGCCCTTGAAATACCAGATGTGGCTCACCGGCGCGGCCAGATCGATGTGGCCCATGCGCTCGCGGCGCACCTTGGCTCTGGTGACCTCCACCCCGCAGCGCTCGCAGATGATGCCCTTGTAGCGAACGCGCTTGTACTTGCCGCAGTAGCACTCCCAGTCCTTGGTGGGACCGAAGATGCGCTCGCAGAAGAGCCCGTCCTTCTCGGGCTTC
>JAFGIH010000403.1 GCA_016929985.1 Thermoleophilia bacterium
CTGCCCGTGCCGGCCGTGGTGGGGATGGCGATAAGAGGCTGCAACTGCCCCGGCACGGGCTTGGCCTTGCCGATGGGAGCGTTGACGTAGTCCAGAAAGTCGGCCGGATAGGTGGTGTAGAGATTGGCCACCTTGGCGGTGTCCATGGTCGAACCGCCGCCGACGGCCACGTAGCCGTCGAACTTGCCCTCTTTCGCGAAGGTGATGGCTTCCTTGAACGACACGTCGTTGGGCTCTATCCGCACCCGGTCGAAGACGGCCGTGTCGACGTTCTCATTCTTCAGAGAATCCAGCACGATGGCCACGGTCTCCGACGACACGAGGTTGGGGTCGGTCACCACCATAACGCGCCGCGCCCCGAGGTCTTTCATGTCGGGCCCCACCTCGCGGGTCGCCCCGCGTCCGAACTTGATGCTCGACGCATCCATACTGAAGATGGTCTCGAGACTCATGCGGACCTCCGTTCCTAGGCGACGCGCACCGCCGGTCGCGTCTAGGCGTGCGCGGTCATTTCAGTCTCTGCCGATTGTAGAGCATCAGGAGGCCGGGACGCTCGGTCGCCGGTCATGGCTCCCAGTCTTGAGCGTTGATGATCTCCGCGGACTGCCGCGGCGCCATGCCGCCGGCGTCCAACACCTCTCTGACCTTGGCTGCCAGGGACTCGGGCGTGAACGGCTTGCCGATGAAGTTCACACCTTCGTCGAGCCGTCCCGAATGAACAATCGCATCCCGCGCGTGGCCCGACATATAGAGCACCGGCAGGTCAGGCACGCGGGCGAGGAACGACGCGGCGACATCGTTGCCCTGCATGCCGCCCGGCAACACCACGTCGGTGAGAAGGAGATCGGGAGGGATCTCCAGATCATCGAGGAGCTCCAGCGCCTCCGGCCCCGAGCCGGCGACGTAGACCTTATAGCCGAGGCCACCGAGAACACGCGCGACCAGTCTGCGCAACGGAGCTTCATCTTCCACCACCAGTACGGTCTCGGCGCCACCCGAAGACCGCTCGGTCTTCACCCCAGGTTCAGGGGCAGCCTCCTCCGCAGGCTCCTCCACGCGCGGCAGGTAGAGCTTGAAGGTGGACCCTCTACCAACCTCGCTGTAGACGTTCACGAACCCGCCGCTCTGCCGGATGAACCCGTACACTGTGGGGAGCCCCAGACCAGTACCTACTCCCGGTTCCTTGGTGGTGAAGAACGGCTCGAAGACGTGGCCCAAGATGTCCGGGCTAATCCCCACGCCGGTGTCTGAGACCGACAGCAGTACGTAGCTTCCTGCCTGCAGATCAGGGTAGACATCGGTGTAGTCCTCGGATACATCCACGTTAGCGGTCTCCAGGATGAGCTGCCCCCCATCCGGCATGCCGTCACGCGCGTTGGTGGCCAGATCCATGAGGGCTTCCTCGAACTGGAGGGGATCGACCTCAGCCGACCCCAAGTCCGGCGCCGGCCGGATGAAGACCTCGATGTCCTCACCGACCAGGTCTTTCAGACGCGGCTCCACGTCTGCCAGCACGCTGTTGAGGGAGACGACGCGAGGCCGCAGAGCCTGGCGGCGGGAGAAGGCCAATATCTTCTGGGTGAGTGCGCTGGCTCGTTCGGCAGCGGCTCGGATCTCTTCCGCGTCTCTCTGCACCACCGAGCCCTGGACCTGCTCGTCGGCGAGTATGAGGTTGCCATAGCCCATGATGGCCGTGAGCAGGTTGTTGAGGTCGTGCGCGATGCCTCCAGCGAGCCGGCCGATCGCTTCCATCGTGGCCGCCTGCCTGATACACTCCTGCGTCTGGTCGAGGGCGTCCTCCGCCTGCGTGCGATCGCTGACGTCGCGTGCGAAGAGCAGACCGTACTCCCTGCCGTCTTGCTGGACGTAGTTGGCGTTCACCTCCACGGGGATGTCTGTGCCCTCTTTGGTGCGATGCACCGCCTGGTGTTTGTATGAGCCACGCCGCTTGATCCGGTCCCAGACGCTCCGCCAGTCCTTGGACAGCAGCGGATCGATGTCGTAGACAGTCATGCCGTGTAGCTCGGCGCACGTGTAGCCCAATCGCTGGCACATCGAATCGCTGGCGTAGACGAGGCGGCCCTCCGGGCTGATCCATAAGACCGGCTCCGCCGACTCACCCCTGGCAAGATGGGTCGACCGGAGTGACTCTTCCATCTGCTTGCGCCCACTGATGTCGTGCGCAAAGACGAAGCAGTACTCCCGGCCCTCGTGCTCACAATGGTCGGCGCTGATCTCGACCGGGATGGTCCGCCCGTCCTTGGTCCGGAACTCGCCTTCACGAGTGTACGGACACTGTTGCCTGACTTCTTCCCACTTCTGCCGGCGCTCGTCGGGACGGTCCTTCGGAAGGGAAGTATCGACGTCGTAGACGGTCAGTCCGAGCAACTCCTCACGCGTAAAACCAAGAAGCCGGCACACGGAGTCGTTCACGAAGACCAACCGGCCCTCCGCATCGACCCAGAAGACCGGGTCTCCCGCGTGATTGACGGAGTTCTGTACGAGCTTAAGCGCATCCTCCACCTGTCTCAATTCTGTGACGTCCTGCACCACTCCGGCCAGCCTCACGGGCGTACCGGCTTCGTCGCGCAGGGCTTCGCCGCCGACATGCACCGTGCGGAGGACTCCGTCGCTCAGACGCTGGATCTTGTACTCGAAGTCGAATGAGCCGCCCCCCGTGGTGAGCTTCTGCAAGGTGTCCGTGACCTGCGCCGGGTCGTCGGCCAGCCGTTGCAGGTCGGCCATGTCGAACGGCATGTACGCCGACGTCTCCGGGATGCCGTGGATGCGCCGGGCCTCAGGAGAGAGCCACACACTGCGGGCCACCAGATCGATCTCCCAGTTGCCCACGTGGGCGACGGTCTGCGCCTGCAGGAGGCGCGCCTCGCTCTCACGCAGGACCTTCTGCGCCTCCACACGCTCGGTGATATCCCTGATGATCGCGAAGCTCCGGGGGAAGCCGAACGTGTCGCAATACGACACCGTCACGCACTCCGCCGGCAAGATGGTCCCGTCTTTGCGCACGTACGTGAACTGGGATACGGCCTGTCCGTTAGGCAGGCCGCTCTCGAGGCGGTCGACGCGGTCCGCGTCTGCGAAGATGATCCCCGTGGGACCCGCGGCGATGATCTCCTCTTTGTTCATGCCCAGCATCTCGCACGCCGCGGCGTTCGCATCTTGGATCGCTCCGTCGGGCGCGACCACCAGGATGCCGTCGAAGCTCAACTCGAACAGTCGACGGAACTGCTCCTCACGCTGCCAGATAAGCCGGTCGGCGTTCTCCCGCACGCTCACGTCGCGCATGCTCTCCACGGCCCCGGACACCGCTCCATCCGCACCGCGTAGGGGAGTCACCGACAGCCAGAGATGGCGCCGGCGGCCGGGGCGGGCGGGGAATTCGATCTCGATCTCCGCCGACAATCTGCTCTGTTCGCGCTGGAGTTCTCTGAGTTGTTCCGGCGCCTCGCTCTTGTCGGGCTCGAGGGCCAGATCGATCAGCGTCTCGGCGCGATCACCCAAGGCCTCGCGCGCCTTCTCGTCGAACGGCCTCCCGAGTACCTCCGACGCCGGGACCCCCGTAAGCTCCTCGGCGGCTCGGTTCCATGCAACCACGCGCCGCTGCCCATCCACCGCGAAGGTCGCGTCCGGCAGAAACGCCAGCAGATCGGCGAGTTGTGTGCGTTCGGCCTCGACAGCCGTGCGAGCAGCCTCCAGATCCCCGGTGGTCCGCGCCGCGTTCAGGGACAAGAAGTTTGCCACCCACGAGATCTCGAAGAGCATCACCAATATGAAGAACGAGAGAAGTCCCGGTCGGCCGATCTCCTCGAGTTCCGCCCCATACGACCGGACCAGCCAGGCGACGCCGAAGGCCAGTAGGAAAGCCCCGTAAAGGGCGTACATGGCGCCGGACACCCGATAGAGAACCTTGTCGCGTCCTGTGGCCCGGCGGAAGATGAGCGCGGCCATTGCCCAGCAGAGCAGCGCAACCGGTGCCATACTCACGATCATGCGGGCGGGCGGACTGTCGACTACGAAAACCAGACACGCCAGCACCGCGATGGTCAGAACGGGCACGAGCAGCACACGGTAGTCGAACTTCTCGCGGCCCAGGAAGTGCCGCAGACCCTCCAGACGTAGGGTGCTGCCCACGATGATGAACCCAGGGATCAGCAGCGCCAGAGCGCCCTCGGAGAGGTGCTCCCTGTCCACGAGGACATAGAAGGCGACCGCGATGAGCACCTGGCCCAACGTCCAGAGACCAAACCCCCGCTGCGCCCCCCTGGCCCAAGCCGCGATCATGACCACGGCGAGAAGCGCGGCTACGCCGGCAGCCGTGATGAGAAGGGTATCGAGATCAAAGTCCGGCATGGCTGTCCTTCGGCACAGCTGTCCTCCCGCATGGCGCGGACGTCCTAGAGCAGACCTTCCTACAAAGCACACTGAGTAAACCTTGCGCGTGCGGACCTTTCAAGGTTTACGGAGCAGGAGGGAACTACAATGGGGTCGACCTGCGTCACAGCCACGTCCTTCGCGCAGACCTGCGCGGAGCTAGGAGACAGGTTCACAGGTCGGGTCGTGTGTCTACCAAGGGAGGGAACAGTGGCAACCGGTCGCTTAATCAGGAAGAAGACGCTCGCGCAGGCGATCGCGCTTGTGGGCGTTCTCGTGCTCGCCGGTGCGCTCGTCGCCGGTTGCGGCAGCACGATCAGCCCCCGAGCCGGATCGGATGAGGCGAGTGGTTCGTTGGTCAACATCATAGTGGTCTCGGGAACAGGCTGGACGACCAGTCTGCCCGACAAGGCCACCATCCAAGTCAGCGTGGAGAACGATGGGGCGACCTCGGCCGCCGCGCTGGACGCCAACTCCAAAGACACCAAGAAGGTCCTCGACCGTCTGAAGGCGGAGGGCGTCGCTGAGAGCGCGATCGAGACGGCCAATGTGGTCGTCTATCCCAACCGCTACTACGACAGCACTTCCGGCCAGGAGAAGACCACCGGATACCGCGCGCAGAACACCATCACCGTCACGTTCACCGACTTCGAGCTTATGGCCGACGTGTTCGCGGCCGTGACCGAGGCGGGGGCCGACAGCGTCTACGGCCCGAGCTGGCAACTGTCCGAGGATAACCCCGCGGTTCTCACCGCGCTCTCAAAAGCCGTGGAGAACGCCCGCATCAAGGCCGAGGCCCTCGCCGAGACTCAAGGTGTGACCCTGGGCAAAGCCATCGTCATCACTGAGGGTTCGGTCTCCATGCCGTCTCCCATCTACCGCGACAAGATGGAAACGTCGGCCGGCGCTGGTGATGCCGCGGTCACGCCGCCGCCGCTCAGCCCTGAGAACATCGAGGTCTCCGCGAGTGTCTCGGTGACGTACCCGATGCAACGGTAGCGGATCGGCATCAGACAAACGCATCCGAGGCCAGGTCGATCGCAGGGTCGACCTGGCCTCTTCGCATCGTGGGCCGGGGTCAGACCGCCTGTGACCTCTCCAGCTCCCTCTGGTGCTCCAGGCAGAGAGTGGCGAACGGCATAGCCTGCAGCCGTCCCTCGCCGATGGGCTCACCACAGCGGTCGCAACGGCCGTAGCTACCCTCTTCGATCTTCTCCAACGCTCGGTCAACCTGGGCGAGCAGGTGCTGGGTGTTGCCCTGTAGCGACAGGTCCAGCTCCCGGTTGAGGGTCACCGTGCCGACATCGGCCATGTGCTGATCGGACGACTCCTCACCAGACTCGTCCTCCAAACCCACGGCCAGCGATTCAGAAACCTCCTCGTCCAATTCGACGAGTTGGGAGCGGAGTCTCTGGAGCTCCTCTTTCGCCTTCTCGGGATCCATCTCACCAGTCCTCGGGGTCGTGTTCACGTTGTACGCACGCAGGTACTAGACGAATACCTGGAAAGAACGGGCCGGAAACCTGACCAGGGCTCACGGCCGCCACGCAGAGCCGTCGTACCACCTGTGAAGCAGGGAATCGTCGGTGCCGCGCACGAACACGTCGATGCGTTTAGAACCCCAGGCGACAGCGGCGGGAGCCGAGGCGATGCCCCCCACGCCCATGTTCTCCCACCTGGTCCACAAGCTGCTGACCACCGATCTGTGCCAGAGCCCGCCGTCCGCGCCGCGCATGAAGACGTCCAAGCGGCCCTCCGCCCATGAACCCCAGGTGCAGACACTGGCCCTGGAGGTGGCCGTCCCACCCAAATCGTTCCATCCCATCCAGGAACCGCCGGGGGGCAGGTAGCTGCGCCGGAGTCCCTGGTCCGCGGCACAGACCACCAAGTCGATGCGGGTCCCGCCCCAGGTGGCGGCCGCGGGGGCGAACCCGGCTCCAAGCGCCGGCGCACGGGCGACATCTGATGTCCAGCCCGACCAGGAAGTCCCGTCGAACTCCCGCTGCCAGATTGTCAGGTCCGGACCGACCGCGAAGACATCCACCCACTTCCGCCCCGGCCCCTCATCGCGATAGGCGGCTGCCGGACTGGAGGCCAGTATCCCGCCGAGACTCTCCCACGGCGACCAGCCGCTGCTGTCCCGCCACGTGTGCCACAAGGCATCGTCGTTGCCACGGATGAACACGTCGAGCCGGTCACCGCCCCAGGAGACGGCCGCGGGATCGGAGCCGGGCTTCATGTCTCCTCCCAGATCCTCCCATTCCGACCACGACCCGTTCCACGCCCTGTGCAAGACCGTGCCGTTCGCTCCGCCCGCGAACACGTCGATGAGCCCGTGTCCGCGAGAGCAGGCCGCCGGGGCGGAGGTGAGCCCGCCGCCCAGGTTCTCGAAGGCGGCGAAGACGGTCGGCATGGTCGTCGAGGTCGTGGGGGGCGCGGTCGTGGACGTAGTGACCGTGCTGGTACCGCCGAGCCTCTGCGCGAGGTTGTACAGCACCTGAGCCACCTCGCCCCGGGTCATATCGCCGGTGGGGCTCAGACCAGACAGGTCGAGTCCGGCCAGCAGCCCGGCGTGTTCGGCTCGGGCGACGTCGGCCCCCTGGGTGGCGTCCGCGGTCCAGAGTGCGTGTCCGGTCCAGCCGGGAGAGGGCGCGTTCAAGAGTCCGGGCTGCACATCGTCGGCCATCCGCACGGCCATGCTCGTCGCCTGGAGCCGTGTGATATGGCGGGTGGGCGAGAAGCGCATGGCATCGATGCCCTTGGTGATCTGGTGGGCGGCCGCCACCGCGACGAAGTTGTCGGGGTAGAGGTGGGCGGGCCCACTCAGCGTCACGTCGCCAAACGGACAGACGTCGCTCTCCGAGACGGGATATCCGCCGGTGAGCACGATCATCTTGGCAAACTGCTGGCGGGTCACAGCCGCGTCGGGACGGAACATGCCATCGGTGTAACCGGCGATGATGCCCGCCGAGGCCAGTGACTCGATGGCCGCGTGGTGAGGATGCTCCGCGGGAACGTCGGAGAATCTGGACGGCGCAGCCAAGGCCACCGACACCAGGCACGTGACCACCGCTGCTACGACGAGCGCGCCCGCGGCGAGCCGCGCGCTCTGCCGCTGAAGGACCCGCCGGATGGCCGGAGCGGGCATGCCACTGTTGAGATCCATGGTCAGCGCCCCTCCTGCCGGCCGCATTTGTGTCGCTCCGCAGTTTAGGCGGCAAGGCGGCGCAGGGCAAGCACCGCCTGCCAGCCCGCCGCTTCATCTGGTTACGCAGGAGAACGGCGGGCCGGGGAAGAATACCTGGCAGTGCATCCCACCCGGAGGTCGCGGACGTGAAGAGGATCGTCTTGCTTGCACCTGCTCTCGCCGTCGCGCTGCTTGTGGCCGGCTGCACGACCGAGGTGACTACCACGACGATGGGGCCCGTTACGACGGCTGCGCCGGCGACGGTCGTGGCGCCCACCGTGACCACGGCAGACCCTGCTACCCTGACCACCGAGGCTCTACCCTGGACCTTCATCGCGGAGCTCACAGGCGCCGAGGTTGTTTCGCCTGTCGAGACCCCGGCCACCGGCACGGCCACATTCATCATCGACGCGTCCGGCGCCAAGGGATACTTCGTCCTCAGTGTCAGCAACATCACCGATGTGATCGCCTCCCGAGTCCACGAGGGCGGGCCAGGCGTCGGCGGCCAAGGCTTGCTTATCCTGTACCCCGGTCCGACTCTGGAAGGCCCTGTGGACGGAGTGATCTCGCAGGGCCACTTCTATGCCTCGGCGCTCATCGGGTCGCTCACCGGCCAGACCATCGCCGACCTCGCGGCCGTGTTCCAGAGCGGCCGGGCCTACGTCAATGTGGGCACCGTGCAGAACCCCAAAGGGGAGATCCGGGGACAGATACGCTGGGAGGAGTCTGAAGAGGGCGAGTGAGGCGCCGCTGAACTCGGAGTGATCCACTAACGACCCGCTGCAGCCCCCTCTGCGAGCAACCGCGCCAGGACCTCTCGAAACTGCTCCCGATCTTCGTCCCGAAACGGGGTCGGCCCCGTGGTGCGTCCCCCTGCGCGGCGATGCCGCTGCTCCGCGTGGCGAACGGCCAGCTCGGCATCGATGGTGGCCTGCAGATACTGGTGGCCTCGCGGGCTCAGGGCCCGGCAACCCCGGCCCAGGGCCATGGCCGCAAGTCCGATGTCGGCAGTGATCACGATATCGCCTGGAGACAGCCGGGGCACCATGGCGAAGTCGGCGGAGTCTCGTCCCGATGCCACCTGCAGAATCTCCACTCCGGTGCGCCCGGCGTAGCGGGTAAGATTCTGCGACTGGTTGGCTACCAGCACCACCGGCAGTGAGTGTGAACGTGCCGCCGCGATGGCGTCGCGCGTCACGGGACAGGCATCAGCGTCTACAAAGAGCGTGGTCATGGCAAGACTATACACACGCGGCGCAAGCATAGCTCTGGCATACGTTGGGTAGATGGCAGCCAGGTGCCCTGGAGCAGAGTAGAACCTGGGGGAGCGTGATGCCTGACAAGAGACACCTCGTCGTGACGGTCTTCGATGACCAAGCAAGGGCCACCGCGGCTGTTGAGTGGTTGAAGAAGTTAGACAAGACGAACAAGGATGTCGACGACATCAGGTTCGGCGCGATGGCCGTCCTCACCGCCGACAAAGACAGAGAGATCAAGATCAAGCGGGTCGGAAAGCGCGATATCGGCTCCGGCACCGGTGTGGGTCTGGTCATCGGGGCCCTGGCCGGTGCCCTCACGGCCGGCATCGGTCTGATCGGCGGGCTGGCCGCGGGGGCCCTGGCGGGCGGTGTCGGGGGTGGTCTGATCCACAAGGGCCTGGGCATGCATCAGGGTGATCTCGTGGAGTTGACCGACCAACTGTGCTCCGGCCGTGCCGCGGTCGCGTTGGTGGTCCCCGAGCCCCAGGTGAAGGCCGTGACGGAGCAGCTGATCGACTTGGGAGGCAGCACCAAGGTCTACGAGTGCTCCCCCGAGGCTCTGGAGGAGTGACCATGGCCCGCGCGCTTTGGAATGGAGCTATCAGTTTCGGGCTGGTCACCATCCCAGTCTCGCTCTACCCGGCCAAGAACGCCCA
>JAFGIH010000404.1 GCA_016929985.1 Thermoleophilia bacterium
CGGCGGGCGCCTCACTGACCTTCGGGGCCTCCCAATGGTGGGCGCCGTTCGGATGATGACTGTGGGTGAGCCTACGGCGCAGACGGATAGACTGAGCGATCAGATTGCAGGTGACACCGAGGAAGGCCAGCACGGCAAGCAGGAACCACACCACCGGTGTGAACCCGGCCCACGTGTCGTTCAGTCCCGCCTGGACCAGCCCCACCACGATGAAGCACAGTCCCAAAAACCTCAGGACGACGCCATACGTGGGCCGCGTGATGAACTTCAGGAAACCAGGAACCAGGTCTTGCACGATGCACCTCCCCTTCGTGAACACGAATTGCGATCGAGCTAAGTTGCATCCTCCTGCAACAACGGCCGCTAGTCAAGAAGATGAGCCCGGGAGGCAGCGAGGCCCCCGGTCTCCCGGGGGCCTCGCAGTGGATCTCAGCGCGCGGTCAGGCGCCGCGCGCTTCTCGTACTTCAGTGGCCCTATTCGGGGAGCGAGGGAGCGGACACTCTCACGCCCATGTATGAGCCTCCGTCGGGGGCTGGAGCCGTGCCTAGAACCTCGATCACCGTTCCCGTCTGTGGGTGATTCACACTGTTGAGCGGTATCGAGGTGTTGTAGTAGCTGTTGTTGTCCTCGAAGACCGCTACCGCCGGCAGACTCGGGATGGAATACTCCTTGCCGTCGTAATGCAACGTCATGGCCTCAGTCGCGTCGAGCCCGAAAGTCGCGTCGTACGTCTGGATACGGTTGCGCCACGCGGCCACCGGTTTGGTGCGCATGAGCGGCGCCGGATGAGCGTCGACCGGCAGTGCGATGCCATATCCGGGGTGACGGGCGGTGTCGTTGTCGGCCTGCGACGACCGTCTCCGTGCGAACCGTAATACCACCAGCGGCGCGACAGAGCAAGAACTAGTCCTCCCCTATCCAGGCCGTCTCGAGGCTGAGCAACCCCTGAGCGCTGAGCACGAGGTCGTGGACCCGGTCGGAGCCCACTTCACTGTGTCGGAGATTGAGTAACGGAATCACCGGGCAGTCGTCGCCGATCATCCGCACGATGTCCTGGTACTTGGCGATACGCTCCTCGGTGTCGACCGTCTGTCGGGCCTCCTCGATCTGACCGTCCACCACCCGGTTGGTGTAGAAGCTGTAGTTGTCATAGCTGGTGCGCGAGAAGAGTGGATAGATGAAGTTGTCGATGATGGGATAGTCGGCTGTCCACCCCAAACGGCCCGCGTCGTAGTCTCCGGTCGCGATCTTGTCTAGGTAGTCGGCCCACTCCGATCCCTCCAGAACCGACTTCACACCGATGGCGGCCCAGTCGGCCTGGATCATGGTCATGATGCCCTCGTGGCCGGCGCCGCTGTTCAAGCTGATCACGATCTCGGGCAAACCCTCGCCGCCGGGATGGCCCGCCGCGACGAGAGCCGCCTTGGCCGCCTCGACGTCATATCGGCAGTATTGCCAGGCTCCGTCTTCGAAGCCTACGATGCCCTCCGGCACGATGTTGGTGGCCGGTTCACGCGTTCCCATGAAGACTTCGTCGGCGATCGCCTGCCGGTCGATGGCGAGCGAGAGGGCTTGGCGCACCAGCGGATCGCTGGTCGCGTCGCCGCTACAGTTGAGCAGCATGTAGTAGATGGCGTTCTCGGGGCCCGTGAGCACCTGTTCGCCTGGAGCCACAGTGAGGCCGTCGGCGCTCTCGCCATACTGAGCCTTCGCAGCCGCGATCTCGCCGGGCGGTAATGCGGTGAAGTCAAGGTTGCCGGCCTGGAACTCCAACCAGGGAGCGCCGGCGTCGCCGAAGATCTTGAACTCCACGCCGCCGAGATAGGCGGGTGTGCCGTAGTAGCCGTCGTAGCGGACCACGTTGATGTGCTGGTCGTGCACCCAGGGCCCGTCCATCATGAACGGGCCGTTGCCTATGGGCTGCTCGGCGAAACCGGCGGGGTCGGCTTCCACAGCCGTCCGGGGAACCGGACCCAGAGCCGGGTGGGCGACCACGTACTCGAAATCACCGAACGGGTAGTAGAGAGTGACCTGGAACGTGTAGTCGTCCATGACCCACAGTCCGG
The DNA here is from genome assembly GCA_016929985.1 of Thermoleophilia bacterium. The sequence continues at coordinate 2,068 of JAFGIH010000404.1, forward strand.
AGAGCTCGGTGGCCGTACCGTCCTGCATCTCGTCGTAGCCGTGAACGGGCGACAGGTGGTAAGAGATCTCCGATCCGTTGGCCGGGTCGCAGATGCGGTTCCAGGCATAGGCGAAGTCGGCCGCCGTCACGAAAGACCCGTCGTGGAAGGTGGCGTCCTCGACCAGGTGGAAGGTCCAAACGCTGCCGTCGTCATTGGCCTCCCAACTCCCGGCCGCCGCCGGCAGCAGCTCACCGGCGACGTAGTCGAAGGCCAAGAGACTGTCGAATAAGCAGCTGCCCACCAGCGTCCCCTCTGAGTCCTGCATGTTCACGGGGTCGATGAACGCAGGTTCGATGAGACTCACCCTGAGTGTCCCGCCCGGCACGCCGCCCGCCACCACGGTGGTAGTCGTGGTAGGCGCGGCTGTGGTGGAAGTGGTCGATGTGCTGGTGGAGGTGGTGCTGCTCGCGACGATGGTGGTGGCAGTGGTGGTGACTCGCTTCGTGGTGGATGTAACGGTCTCGTCGCCGTCGCCGCGCGTCAGCAGATAGGCGGCTGCCCCTCCCCCGCCCCCCAAGACGACGACGAGCGCGCCGATGATGCCCCACAGCAGTCCCCGGCTCATCTTCGACGGACGCGGTGGCATGCCGCCCGGCACGTACGGTGGAGGAGGCGGCGGGACGCCCGGGACGGCGGATGGCGCGGGCGGCATTGGAACCGGCGGCGGGGTGACCCGGCCGGCGGCCGGCGGCGGCCCTGCCGGCGGCGGCACAGTGTGAGGCGCCGAGGGAGCGATCGGCGGGATCCCGAGGGTGATGTCGGCCGCCGGGGTCTCCGAAGCCGCCGGGGTCTCCGGAGCCGCCGAGGCAGCTGACTCCGAGCTGGTCGCCGAGCCCTCGGCGACAGCC
>JAFGIH010000405.1 GCA_016929985.1 Thermoleophilia bacterium
ACGGCCGCCGCTGCGGGCGCAACAAAACATGCCATGCGTCTACTCCTCCTTCTGAGGGACTGTCAAACCGGCGACTGCAACCAGTCGCACTATATCAGGCACCGACGAGCCTAGGACCGCTGCAGAGGAGCGGGCGGCTCCTCCGGCACTATGACCCACAGGATCAGATAGGCTATCACCCCCGCGCCGCCGAACAGCGTCACGGCCACCCACAGGACCCGCACTATTGTGGGGTCTACCTCGAAATACTCGCCGAGACCACCACAGACTCCCCCGATCATCTTGTCGGCCCGAGACCGATACAGTCGCTTTCGCACCCTTTCCCCTTTCGAGATAGCTTTCCGGCTCCGGGACGGACGCCGCCTACCGGTCGGTCCGGTCCGCGATCTGCTCGCGATACAGATCGGTGTTGTAGAGCACGCAATCCTTGTTGACGCAGAACCAGATCCGGTAGGTGCTGCACTCGCCCGTTGACCGGCTCACTCCGGTCCCCGTGCGCTCCACCTCTTCCACACGCTCCGCGAGAGGTTTGCCGCATTCCATACAGGTCTTCACCTCGCTACTCATCAGACCCTCCTTTCCGATCGGTCTCAGTCGCGAGAAGGCGCCCGATCTGCTCGGCGGCCACTTTGGCGCCGGGCTCTTCGAGTATGTCGCCTTTGCCGTCGACCCCCGGGCAGAGCACTTCGCCCGCCGGTGCGACGTCCAAGACGGTCCACAGGGTCTTCACGACCTTCTTGCCCGCGTCGAACGAATTGAACGACTTCGTCCCTGCGCAGCTCAGAAACGCGCCCAGCCTCGGCGGACTCCCCGGTTCGGCGATGGGCCGCTTCAAGATGTACTTGAGGTTCCAGAAGGGCTGGCAGCGGTCGATGACCATCTTGGGCACCGCCGGCATCCCCTGGAAGTAGGTCGGGGCGGCGAGCACGATGGAGTCCGCGTTCCGCAGATGCGGATAGAGCTTGTCCATATCGTCTCTCTTGATGCAGACCCCATCCTTCCGACAGGCGTCGCAGCCCTGGCAGCCATGCAGGTCGAGATCGCACAAACCGAACTTCACCACCACTGCACCAGCGTCGCGCGCCGCTCCCAGGCACCAATCGAGCAGGGTCTCGGTGTTCCCGCCACGCCGGGCGCTTCCGGCCAGGCCGAGTACCTTGATTGCCACAGGCTTATCCCTCCATGCCCTTGACCCTGCGGGCCACCTCGCAGCCCAACTCCACGCAGGCATCGAGTTCTTCGTCGGTCGGCTTGTACTTGACCTCGATGGGATCGAGCACGTCGAGCCCCAGATCCCGCAGTTCGGCATCGATCTGCTTCACCGCCCCGCCGGCCCAGCCACACGAGCCGTACGCGGCGGCCACGCGGTTCTTGGGCCGCAGGCCTTTGAGATAGGTCAAGAAGCCGCCCACCGTGGGGAAGATCCCGTTGTTGAGCGTGGGCGAACCGACGAGGAAGGCGCGCGATTCGAGTATCTGGTGCATGGCCTCCGAGCGGGGGCTGACACTCAGTTCGAGCACCGCACACTCGACGCCTTCCTGGGCCACCCCGTCGCAGATGGCCATGGTCATCTCCTCGGTCGCGTGCCACATGGTGTCGTAGACCAGAGTGACGCGCTCGGGCGCTTTGGATGCACTCCAGTATTCGTAGGCCTTGACGATGCGGGCCACGTCTTCGGGACTCCTCCAGATCACGCCGTGGCTGGGGCCGATGGCCTCGATCTCAAGACCCATCTCGCCGATCTTGCCCAGCATCTTCTGGATCTGTCCGCCGAACGGCATGAGGATGTTGGCGTAGTACTTGCCGGCCTCTTCCATGACGATGTTGATGTCGACCTCGTCGGCAAAACGCTTAGAGGTGGCGAGATGCTGCCCGAAGGCATCGTTGGGGAGAAGGGTCTTGGCCTCTTTCACGTAGGTGAACATGCTGTCGGGCCAGTGCAGCATGGGCGCCTCGATGAACTGCAGGGTGTTGCGCCCCAGGGCCAACTCGTCGCCGGTGCCGACGATCTGTAGGTCCCACTTCTCCACCATATCGGCTCCGTAATAGCGGGCCAGGGCGTCTTTGCCCCTCTTCGAGCAGAAGATCCGCTCGGGCTGCAACCTCTCCACCAGCTCCGGGATGGCGCCCGAGTGATCGGGTTCGACATGGTTGATGACCAGGTAATCCACCGGGCGCAGGCCGCAGCAACCACGTACACGCGCAAGTACCTCGTGCCCGAAACCCTCCCGGCACCCGTCGATGAGGGCCACTTCCTCATCCAAGATCAGGTATGAGTTGTAGGTGGTCCCGCGCACGGTCTCATATCCGTGAAAATCGCGTGCGTTCCAATCGATCGCACCCACCCACCAGATCTCGTCTTTCAGTTGATACCGTTCCATCCGCGCTCCTATCAAGTCACTTCTTCGTCTCCGGCCAGACTCGCTGCGCCGACCCCTTCTTCCCCACCGGCCGGGTTCCTGTCGCAGTAGAAGTCGCCGGACAAGCCAAAACCGCTCCAGAGAGGGCACCAGCGGCACGCGCAGAAACCCCGAGTGATGACCGCCGGACTGGCGCCCCTTGCGCAGTAGAAGTGCATCCCGTCATCTACCTTGGAGGGACAGTTCTTGCAGAGACACGCAGCCTCGTTCTCTGGGCTGTCGGGTACTTGTGCCACGCCGACCTCCTCCGCCGGGTTGACTGCCGGTTGTCAGAAACCTGCCCGTCGGCAGTGCTTCATAAACCTCGGGGGCGCCGGGCC
>JAFGIH010000043.1 GCA_016929985.1 Thermoleophilia bacterium
CCCGCTTCCCGGTACCGATGATGGCAAGCGATGGGCTGGTGCAGAGGCGATCTGACGTCGCCGGGCTGAAGTGAAAATCCGAACCTAAGTAGCTGACTTCCCGCGCCAGACATTCGCTGATGAGGCGGAAGCGCTGCTCGTATCCTAGCACCGGCTCATCGCTCAGGTCAACGACTATCTCCGGCTTGAAGTCCCGGATGGCCCGCGCCAAGCCCCGAGGCCAGTCGCCGTCGAAGACCACGGGGAGACCATAGATGCTCTTGGCCTCACTCTCGAGGTCGGTCACGGTTATCTTCTCGCCACCCCCCAAAAAGAGCGCCCCTCGGAATTCGAATCGCTCGGTCAGTTGCCGCAGAGCATCTACGACCACCGGGGGGTAATGCTCGCCGTCGATGAGTGCTACGGCAGGACGTCTCATCAGCGGGCGTCGAACTCCACGATCACCTCGCCGCCGTGAAATGGATAACGGCGTGAGACCTTCACGTGGTCTCCGGCGATCTCGACCACGTTGTAGCAGGGCTTCGTGTCACCCCTCAGACGCAGCGTGGCCACCGTCCCCGCGTTCACGACATACATGTCCTCAAGGTGCCAGGCATAGGGGACGTGCTTATGCCCGGAGAGGACCAGATTGACACCACACTCCACAAGCACCTCGAGCACGTCGCCCGCGTCGTTCACGATGTTACGCTCACGCCCCGTGCCCGGGATGGGAAGAAGGTGATGGTGCAACATGAAGACTTTGAGATCTTCGGGCCGCTCGGTGAAAGCCTCCTTGATCCACGGATAGCGATGCCTCCCGATGCGCCCGTTGTCCAAGTCGGGCTCCGTGGAATCAACGCCGACGACAGTGACACCGTTCTTTCTTATCACCGTCTCGCGTGTCGCGAAGAGCTTCTCGAAGTGTGCGTAGCCCACGTTGCGGCTGTCGTGGTTACCCGGAACCACCAGCACATCGGGGCATGACAACCGGTCCAGGTAGTCCCTCGCCTCGCGGAACTCCTGCCGGTAACCCATGTTGGTGAGATCACCGGTCACCACCACGATGTCCGGCGCCAGATCGTTCACCTCGACCAACGCACGGTCGAGCAGATTGGGAACGAAGTATTGCGAACCCGTGTGCAGGTCGGAAAGATGAGCGATGGTGCACGAGCGGTCTTTGTTGTCCATCTACCGGTCTCCTTGACGCACGCCCCGAGCCCCACCGCGGCTGATCCGCGCGCCCAGTGACCCCGACGCTATGTCTGGTCCGGCCGTCAGCCGGCGCTAAAGGACCCTTAACGTCATAGGGTCTCTCTTGCAGCAACTGAGACCCTTAGCCTCCGCGATGGCGGCAAAGAAATGCTTCTCTTTGGTGGGATGGGTGATGATCACCAGCTCCGCCTCGTCGCCCCGGCCCTTCTGCAGCATGCTCGCGATGGACACACCATGCTCCCCGAATATCGAGGATATCTGGGCCAGCACCCCAGCCTCGTCGGCCACATTGACTTTGATGAAGAAGGCGGACTCCATCTCGTCGGCCGGGTAGAAGCTCAGACTGCGATAGCAGGAGCAGCTCTGGAGAAAACCAACATCCTTGGTGTTTGCGATGGAGACTATGTCGCTGACTACGGCCGTTGATGTGGGCACCCCGCCCGCGCCCGGGCCCATCAACATGATCTCGCCTATGGCGTCCCCCTGCAGGAATACCGCGTTGTTGGACCCGCTGATAGCCGCCAGGGGATGTGACATGGGTAGTAGCGCAGGGAAGACCCGGACGCTCACCCGATCGTCGACCAGCCGGGCCGCTCCTATGAGCTTGACGACGAAGCCAAGCTCCTTGGCATAGCGGACATCGGCCAGAGTGACGTTCTGGATCCCAGTGAAGGCCACGTCGTTCAGGGTTACCCGTGAATGGAAGGCGATAGATGCCAGGATGGCCATCTTTGCAGCCGCGTCGGCCCCGCCGACGTCGGCGGTCGGATCGGCCTCCGCGTACCCGAGCTCCTGGGCCTTCAGGAGGATCTCAACGTAGTCGCCCTCTTCCTGGAACATGCGTGTGAGGATGTAGTTGGTCGTCCCGTTCACGATCCCGTATACCGTGTGCAGACCGGCCGCGATCATGCTCTCGCGCATCACCTTGATGATCGGGATGGCCCCGGCCACCGACGCCTCGAAGCGCAGGTGCCGCTTCTGGTCGCGAGCAAGGGTGAAGAGCGCCTCTCCCCGCGATGCGATGAGCTGCTTGTTGGCCGTCACGACATCCTTGCCGTTGCGCATGGCCGCGTCGAGGAAGTCGAAGGCCGCGGTGGTACCGCCGATGACCTCCACGACGACATCTATAGTGGGATCGTCGACGATATCCGAGAACTCCCGCGTGAACAGACCCGATGGAGCGTCCGCCGGTATCTTGTTCGCATCGACCTCGAGCACGCGAACCACCTGGAGATCCACTCCGGTGCCCTCCAGTATCTGATCGTGCTCCTTCTCGATGAGCCGGTAGACACTCGACCCGATGGTGCCGAAGCCCAGCAGCCCTATGCGTACG
>JAFGIH010000406.1 GCA_016929985.1 Thermoleophilia bacterium
ATTCTGTCAGTAGCCGCGCTGGCCGGCTGCGGGGGCGATGAGCCGGCCGTGGAATCGACGACGACCGCCGCCGCCGCACAGGGTCCTGTGGTTCGCGTGGCTTCTCTTCTCGACTCGGAAGGTACGCTGCTTGGCTCGATGATAATCCAGATGCTTGAGGCCAACAGCATCAGGACAGAAGACAAGACCAAGCTGGGCACCCCCGAGGTAGTACGAGCGGCCCTTCTGGCCGGCGAGATCGATGCTACCGTCGACTACACGGGCTCGGGCCAGTACTACCATGAGGGTGAGGAGGGCGACCCGAAGTGGAAGAACGCCGAGCAGGCCTATGCCGCCATCAAACAATTGGACCACGACGTCAACGGTATCGCCTGGCTCACGCCGGCTCCGGCCAACAACAGCGAGTTCATCGCCACGACGCGGGCCCTCGCCGAGGCTGAATCGATGACCACCATGAGCGACTTCGCCCGCTACGTCAACGAGGGAGGCGAAGTCAAGCTCATCGCCGCCCAATCTTGGATCGACAACCCCCTGGGTCTCCGCGGATACGAGGAAGCCTACGGCTTTTCACTCAGCGACAGCCAGCTCGTCGCGCTCTCCACGGGGAATACTGCCGAGATGCTGTCTGCGCTGGCCAAGGGTACCGACGGGGTGAACTTCTCTCTGGCCTACGGCACCGACGGTCAGCTTAACGAGCTCGACCTGCTGATACTCACCGACACCATGGACATCCCCCCGGTCTACGAACCCACACCGGTCTTCCGTGGAGAGATCATCGAGGCCTACCCGCAGATAGAGGCCATACTCGAGCCGGTCTTCTCGAGCCTCGATCAAGCCAAGCTGCAGGAACTGAACGCCCGCATAGCCTTCGGCGGAGAGGACCCCCGGACCGTGGCGACCTCCTACCTGGAGGCCAATGGATTCCTCAAGTAGACCGGCCAACGCGATCATCGGGGCCACCGGCGGACTCATCGGGGTCATCGCCCTCGTCACCGACTCGTTCGTCTCGTTCCGCCCCAACCGCATCGTCGAGGGAGACCCCGCATCGGCGCTCGGGGCACTCGGCAGTTTCGGCTGGGTCGCACTGGGCTTGTGGCTCCTCGCCGCCTTCGCCCTCATCTTGGCATGGAAAGGCCTACCAAATGGGCGGTCCGTCCGCACGGCCTGGAGTATCGGCCGAGGGTTGCTCGCCACCTGTGCCCTGACCCTGCTGTTGGTGCAAAGTGGCAACGCCGCCTCGGAGTTCGCGGGCGGGCAGGGCACCGCGAGCCGCACTTCGTTCGGATGGAGCTTCTACCTTTTCGTGTTCGCGCTCTACCTAGTGCTCTACGCCGCCGCGGCCGATACTCGGAGCCGGACGGGACGTCTCGTGATCGGGGCTGCACCTCTGATTGCGGTGGTGCTCGTCGCTGCTCTTGGAGGGCTTGGGGAACTGGGAGTGGTGCGCGAGTGGGCGCTCACACGCTCCACTTTCGGGCGGGAACTGACCCGCCACCTCTTCTATGCGCTCGGGGCGACCATCGGGGCGATCGTCATCGGGATCCCTCTGGGCATCGTATCGGCCCGCCATAAGCGGGCCCAGACAATCATCATGGGTCTGCTGAACCTGGGCCAAGTGTTGCCGGTACTCGCTTTCATCGGCATCATGATGCCCATCCTCGGCGCCATAAGTGACAGGTCGGCCGCGCTCAAGTCTCTGGGTGTCTCAGGGATAGGTTGGGCGCCGGTCATGGTGGTCCTGCTGGTCTACGCTCTGTTCCCTGTCGCCCGCAACACGTTCGTCGCCATCCGGCAACTCGATCCGGCAGTGCTCGATACGGCCAAAGGGATGGGCATGGGCCGGTGGCGGACGCTGCTGGAGGTGGAATTGCCTCTGGCGTTCCCCGTCGTGCTGGCAGGAGTGCGCGTAGCCCTCGTCCAAAGTACCGCCGGAGCCATCATCGCAGCGTTCGTCGGCGGGGGCGGCCTGGGTACCATCATGTTCCTGGGGCTCGAACAGACCAGTATGGACCTGGTGCTGGTAGGCGTAGTGCCCATCGCGGTCATGGCTCTTTTCTTCGACGCCCTCTTGCGTGGGATCGAGCACCTCGTCGGTCGCGGGCGCCCGGTGGACCCGGCGGTGAGTCTGGCATGATAGAACTCCGAAACGTCACCAAGAGATACGGCATAGTGACGGCGGTGGACGACGTGTCGCTCACCATACCGGATGGCGAGCTCACCATAGTGCTTGGTCCCAGCGGTTGCGGCAAGACCACCGTTCTTCGCACCATCAACCGCATGGTCGAGATCGACTCGGGAGCGGTGATCGTAGATGGGCGTCCGATCTCCGCCGTGCCGCCGGAGGAGTTGCGGCGTCATATCGGATACGCCATCCAGAGCGTAGGACTCTTCCCCCATATGACCGTGCGCAGGAACATCGCCACGGTGCCCCGTCTGTTGGGCTGGGAGAGGGCCAGAGTGAGTGAGCGCGTGAACGAACTGCTCGACCTCATGGGGCTTGACCCGGTCGTGTACGCTGACAAGCGGCCGGGCGAGCTGTCTGGAGGCGAGGCACAGCGCGTGGGCGTCGCCCGCGCCCTGGCCGCGGACCCGCCGGTCTTGCTCATGGATGAGCCCTTCGGAGCCCTTGATCCCATCAGTCGTG
>JAFGIH010000407.1 GCA_016929985.1 Thermoleophilia bacterium
AGATGGCAGAACCTCACGTGTACGCGTCGTCAACGCAACGCGGTGCGCCCAAGCTCTCATCGTCGCGGGGGCCGCATTGGGCGCGTACGGCCTCTTGAGCCGATGTGGCTCACGAAAGGAGCGGTTACCATGAATGGGAAGTTGGACGAGTTGACACGCACCATGTCCCAGGAATCCGAAAAGACCTCGCAGACGATGGAGCGGGTACTGGCGGCGGCGGATCAGTCGCGCGTCTACAGCCCGCCCGTGTCGTCCGGGGAATACACGGTTATCGCAGCGGCAGAGGTATCCGCTGGTGGAGGCTTCGGATCGGGCATGGGGTTCGGCCCAGCCGGGGGTCCAAGAAGCAAGGCGGCCTCGGAGACCGACGCCTCTTCCGAGCCGGTTCCGACAGGAGGCGGCGGTGGAGGTGGCGGTGGAGGTGGCTCGATCGGCAGGCCGGTGGCCACCATTATCATCGGGCCCGACGGGGTGAGCGTGAAGCCAGTGTTCGACGTGACGAAGATCGGTCTGGCGGCACTGACGGCCTTCGGAGCTGTGGGTGCGCTGGCGTTGAAGGTCCTCAGAGAGGAGCTCCGCGCCGGCCGGGCGTGAGCCGGCCGAGCGAAGACCGGGAAGGGGTCGGAGCGGCGTCTAGCAGCTCGACTCACACGTACCGGACACTCGGAGAGACGGGCGGAAGTGGAGGCCGTACTGGAGCGGTCGGGCTGCCGACCGGGTGGGGTTCAGCTCCCGGACCGGCAAGGTGTCGTGAATCTTCAGAGGGGTGTCCCGGCTCATCAGCACCGTGGACCTCGAGACGTCTGAGCCTGATATCTATCTGGAGGACAGACAGAACCTGGAGGAGTATGGGCTGAACGCCACAGTCCTCTATCTGACGGCGGGCGTGAGCAGTTCGCCAAGATGATAGTGAAGACCCTGGAATACGCGGTGACGGGGGCCAAAGTGCGTCCGCTTGCCGACATGGTGGATCAGATGGGCACCTATCCCTTCTGTCCCTCCAAGTACGTAGCCGGTTTCTTCTCGGGTTGTGCTTGCCTTGTCCTCCGCGGGGGAGTAGATTGAGCTGGCGCTTGGGGTACGGAACGGCGCATCACGGAATCGCGGGCTGGGGGGGAGTGATCCATGAATGGATGCGCCGTGAGGCGATCGATGTGTGACGGCATCCGGATGCGTCTGCGCTTCGGCTCAGTTCTTCTGGCCGCCGCTCTTGTGATCGTTCTCGCATCGGCGTCGCCGGTCGTGGCTTCCAGTGGGCAGGCAGCCGGGCTCCGTGCCCAGTCTTCCTTCAGCGTCTCTGCGCTTGATTCATGGGCCATCAGAGTCGACGGTTCGCTCTGGATGTGGGGCGACTATGAGGAGGGCGATGAAGGCCTGCCCGACTTAGGCTATCTCAAGCCTACCCGCGCGGGGATAGACGCGGACTGGGCCTCAGTCTCCTCAGGGATGTTCACCACGCTGGCTCTCAAGGCGGATGGCACACTCTGGGAACCGTATTTCGGCTACGAGAACGAAATAGACTTTCATCAGGGCAAGGCCACGTTCTACTGCGATCGCGTTGGGACAGACCGGGACTGGACTGCCGCTTCGGCCGGCGGCCTCTTCGGTGACAGCCTGGCGCTCAAATCGAATGGTTCACTGTGGCTGCTACGGTATGACTTCGAGGCCGAGCTCGACAACGAGATCGAAATGCTCATCCCGAGCCGTCTCGGAACGGAGAGCGATTGGACGGCAGTCGCCGCCGGTCCCTGGGCGGAGTCACTCGCTCTCAAGAGAGATGGTTCCTTGTGGGTCGTCACCGTGGAGCCCCAATTCGTGGAGCATGAAGACCTCCCCCTGCTCTATCTGATCAACCGCGTGGGCACGGACTGCGATTGGGCGGCCATCTCCGTCGGCGGCGAGCACATGCTGGCCCTGAAGACCGACGGTTCGCTCTGGGCGTGGGGCGGCAACTCCGCAGGGCAGTTGGGAGATGGGACTACCACTAACCGCGATGAACCTATCCGGATCGGTACAGAAACAGACTGGGTGGCCGTATCAGCGGGGCATAGCTACTCTCTGGCTCTCAAGGGCGATGGCACGCTCTGGTCCTGGGGCTACAACTCGGATGCCCAGTTGGGCGATGGCACAAGAGAAGACAAGCACGTCCCCGGCCGCGTTGGAATCTCCAACAAATGGCGTGCAGTGACCGCGGGCTACGCGCATTCGATGGCCGTGCAGGCGGACGGTACGCTTTGGGCCTGGGGAGACGGCTCGGTAGGCCAGCTTGGTGACGGGACCACCGAGAGACGGCGCGTTCCGACCAGAGTCCTCGACGAAGTGAGGGTCCCCGACTGGCCGGAGGAGATCGAGGCGGACTTCTCTGATGTCGCCGGATCCCCGTATGAGGCCGCAATCGACGATCTTACCGGCAGGGGGATCATCGCGGGCTTTGATGACGGTACCTTCCGGGCGGAGGCCGCCGTCTCGCGGCAGCAGTTCGCCAAGATGATCGTCAAGGCGTTGGCCATCACGGTGACCGGGTCAGAGGTGTGTCCCTTCGCTGACGTGGTCGCAGAGACGGCATCTGACCCCCTCTACCCGGCCAAGTACATCGCTGTCTGTGCGCAGCGGGGCATCACTCAGGGCAAGACGGCGACCACCTTTGAACCGTACAAGACCATCACCCGCGAGCAACTCATCACCATGATCGCGCGGGCAGCGGCGCTGGCCGATCCTCCGGCCGACTATGTCCCCGACTTCGAGTCGGGCCAATTCTCGCTGGAGCAGCACTACAGCAACGCTCGCAAGGCCGCCTACGGGGGACTCTTGGAGGGACTCCAGGGACTGGGCCCGTCGTACGGCTTCCGAGGGCCGGCCACGCGGGGTGAGTGCGCTCAGGTTCTTCACAACCTGCTCGTGATGCTGGAATCGTAGCGGCCGACTCCGTCGAGGCCCCTGCGCCGGCGAGCCGACTACAGCAGCTCCAGGAAGCTCTCCATAGCCTGACGGGCCTTGTCCTGCTGAGCACCGCCGCGGCCGAGGGCGTCGCCGTCGATTGCCAGGAAGGGGATGCCCGCTTCTACGAAAGCGGAGCGCACCACCGGCAGTGAACCCAGGCCGTGCCGGCAACCCCAGTGGTTGAAATGCACCGCTCCGTCCACTTTGAGCCGCTTGGCCAGCGCGACGTTGAGGCGGGCCCGGCGGGCCGAGCTGCCCCACAGGGCGTTATCGGTGAGCCGCTTGGCGAGCCCGGGGAAGGGGTCGTCCGGATCGACGGTCTCCATGTGCATCTGGCCCATCTCCTCGAAAACCACGGCGGCGTCGCGGTGCTCCATCATCTCGAAGATCTCGGCGTCGTGATGAGGAACGGTGTGTAGCCACAGCAGACGCTTCAGCCTGCGGCCTCCGTCCAATACCGGAGCCATGAGATCGCTGCGGCCCTTCTCGCTGAGAAGCCGCTCGAAGTCCTTGGCGCCCTCCTCGGTTCCCCACAGGAGTTGGCCCAGGAAGACGGTGGCAAAGGTCTCGCGGCCGTTCATCTCGATGCGTCCCGCGAGGCGTTCGCCCATGATGTGGCCCCAGGCGGCCGACGCCCGGTTGGAGAGTTCGATGGCTTTGCGGAGGTTCGGTTTGCGGCCGCTCCAGCGCCCGATGTCCTCGTGGAGCACGCGCATCTGCTCCGCGACGTCGGCGATCACCTCGGGAGCGGTCTCGCCCTCGTCGGGGGGCAGGGGCACGCGGATCTCGCGGAACGGCACGCTGTGTCGCACCGCCAGCATCTCCAGGAGGCACTCCTTGCCCAAACAGAGGGGAGTGGTGCCCAGGCACATCGATGGGGCCGGCAGCATATCGTTCTCGACCGCGGCGAGAGCGATGCGGTGGTAGCTACAGACGTCGCGCGCCAGCGGCATGCGCGCGGCCGCGGACTCGACAGGTTCGCGTAGGTCGGTGCCGGTGAGGGTGGCGGAGCCGATCTCCGGGATCATCGGCGTGAGTCCGTATGAGGTCAGGAGCTCCGTGGGGAACAGGTACGACACCCAGGGGACGATGGCGCCCGGCTTGAACAGCTCGAGGGACGCCGACAGGGCGTGGAGTTCCATGTAACGGCGGGCCGTGCGGGCCCGCATGGCTTTGAAG
>JAFGIH010000044.1 GCA_016929985.1 Thermoleophilia bacterium
CCACGGGAACCACGACCGCCGTCACGTGCAATAGCGTGACCCCCATAGCCAGACTGGGCGCGATATCCTCGGGGACGGCTATCTTGCGCAGATAGGTGGACGCCCCGATGGTGGAGAACGGGAAGATGAAAGAGTAGACGACGTAGAAGAAGCAGGCCAGATACACGTTGTTCGACAAAGCGTACCCGGCCAGAGCGATCACGTAGCCGACGTTGATAGACTGCAGCACCCGTCGCTCGCCCAGCCGGTCGATCAGCCGCCCCAGATACGGCGAAGAGAATATGCCGATGACGGTCACGATCATCAGCAACACCGAGATGTCTTCCACCTGCATCTCGAACCGGTTCACGAGGACCCAAAGGCCGAATGAGAAGAAGATCTGCTGCCGGATGCCGTCAAGGACGTTCAGCCTGTAATACCAGCGGTAGTCCCGACGCCACACGATCCGTGCTGGCGTAGCGGCGACCTTGCGCAATTGGCCTTCATAGAGGTCTGGAAACCGGAAGATGGCGACGGCACCGGCGAAGGCCGCGATCCCGCACATGATGAACGTCCACCGGTACGAGAGCAGCGCGTATCTGAAGATGAAGAAGACCAGGATGAGGGCCGCGAACGTTCCCGCCTGGGCGTACGCCCCCATGCGGCCGAGCACGTGACCGCTCCGTTCCTGAGTAGTCAGGCTCATCCCCAGTGAGAACTGGGTCTGAAACACGATATGCATTCCAAAGCTGCTGACCAGGATCCACGGGATGATCGAGCCAAAACCGCTTGCGAAGCCGAACAACGCATACCCAACCGCGAGCAGAACCATGGCGGCTGCGGTCAGCCTGGGTATCGATACGCGGTAGAGCACCGCCATCAAAGCAATGAGTAGGAGTCCGCCCACCTCGCGGATGGCGGTCATGTAGCCGAACTGCGGCCCCGTGAAATGAAGGACGTCCGCAAAGAAGTTGGTTATGACGTTGTTGTTGACGCTGTTGGCGAAGCCGTACGCCACCTGCATGGTCGCGAGCATGATGAACCCGCAGCCTGCAGGGCTCTTCCATGATGACACGAGGCGGTCGGGGTTGGTGCGCAGCATATTGTCCGTCAATATAGCGTGCCGGCGCTCAAGATGCTGCTCAGCCCCCTGACCAGCCGACGCACCCCCTCCGCCACCGTATCCTGGGTGAGCGCTCCGTACGACACGCGCAGATAGCAGCCCTGGCTGAGTCCGAACGTGGTCCCTGGGATGACCGCCACCCCGAACTCCCGCACCAGGCGCTCGACCAGCGCCATGGGCTCCACGGATGTGTCCACACGAAGCAGTACGTAGAAGGCGCCCTCCGCGGCGGGAACGGTGCAGATGTCCCGGATGCCGTCCAGCTCCTCTAGAACATGCTCCCGCACCACGGCGATAGAGGCCAGCTTCGAACGACAGTAGCGGCTACCGGCGCGCAGCGCGCCCACGGCCGCATATTGAGAGACGACCGGCGCGCAGATGAGCAGAGTGTCTTGGATCTTCTCCACCGACTCGAACAGATGGTTTGGTATGACCATGTAGCCAATACGCCAACTGGCGAACCCGTAGGCCTTCGAAAGCGAGAAGAGCGAGATCGTGTGAGCGGCGCTTCCCTCGATGGACCCTGGCGAGAAGTGACACGCGTCGCCGTAGGTGAAGTACTCGTAGGCCTCGTCATTGATGTGGTAGAGGCCATGGCTGCGGCAGATCTCGTTGACCTCCCGTAACGCGGACTCCTCGTACACCGCTCCGGACGGATTGTTTGGCGAGATAGTGACCACAGCCCGTGTCTTCGGGGTGATGGCCCGGCGGATGGCATCCGGTTTGAGACGATAATGGTCGTCCGTTTCCACGGAAACCGGGCGACAGCCGGCCATGGTGATAGCCATCTCGTGGTTGAAGTAGTAGGGAGTCTGAAGAATGACCTCGTCTCCGGGATCTGTGACTGCCAAGAGCGCGTTCACAAAGGCCAGATTCGCGCCCGCCGTCACCACGATGGCGCTATCCGGACCCATACCGATGCGATTCTCGAGTCGTACCTTGGCCGTCAGCGCCTCGAGCAATGCTGGGATGCCATGCACGGGCTTGTACTTGTGGTTCTCCGGATCGGCCAGAAACGAACCGATCTCGTCGATCGCTTCTTGAGGGGGACCGTAATGGACGACCCCCTGCCCCAGGGAGATGGTACCGGGATGTGCGCGTATCAGCGCCGCGACGCTCGGGATGATGGGTATCTGCACCGCCTGCATGCGGAGGGGAAGATCCGGCGTTCCCATCACGAGCGCTCCAGCGATTCCCTGAGAGTCTCCAGGCGCTCCCATGACGAATACGCCTCCTCAAGTTCCGTTTGGAGGACCTCCAAGCGCGCGTTGGCCTCAGCGACCCGGACCGGATCGTTCGCGGCGTAGAACTGCGCCGAACTTAGGGCGCCGATGAGCTCCGCCTGCTCATTTTCGAGAGCTTGGATCCTTTCCGGCAGCGCTTCGAGCTCCCTGACCTCCTTGAAGGAGAGCTTGCGCTTCGCCTGTGGGGACCGCGTACGCGCCGGTTTGGGATCCGTGGCGCTGGACCGCTGACGAGCGGTGTCGCCGCGGTTTCGGAGCCAGTCGTCGTAGCCTCCCACGTACTCCGCAAGCCGTCCACCTCCCTCGAAAACGATCGTGGAGGTGACCACGTTGTTGAGGAAAGCCCGGTCGTGGCTCACGAGTAGGATGGTGCCGCCGTATGTTAGAAGACGCTCCTCCAGGAGCGACAGCGTCTCCATATCGAGGTCGTTGGTCGGCTCGTCCAGCACGAGCACGTTGGACGGAAGGCTGAACAGCCTCGCCAGGAGCAGGCGGTTGCGCTCTCCACCCGACAGCAGGCGGACTGGGGCCCGTATCTGGTCGAGCGAGAAGAGAAAGTCCTCCAGGTAACCGACGACATGCCGGGTCTTGTCTCCTATTCGCACGGTATCTCCCCCGTCGGCCACACTCTCTCTCACGGTCCGGTTGCCGTTGAGCTGTGCCCGAAGCTGGTCGAAGTAGGCGATCTGCAGCGCCGACCCCAGACGGACCCGGCCCTTCTGAGGCGTCAGCTCGCCAAGCAGGACCCGGAGCAACGTGGTCTTGCCCGATCCGTTGGGCCCGATGATGCCGACCCTATCGCCGCGGATGATGGTGGTGGAGAATCCGTCGATGATGCTTCTGTCACCGTAGGAGAACGAGATCTTCTCGGCATCGGCCACCAGCCGCCCGCTCCGCTCGGCCTCCGCTATGCTGAATCGGGCATTGCCGATGCGCTCTCTCCGCAGATCCCGCTCCACCCGGAGCTGCTCCAGAGCGCGCACTCTCCCTTCGTTGCGCGTGCGCCGAGCCTTGATGCCCTGACGGATCCACACCTCCTCTTTGGCAAGCTTTCGATCGAACTCCCGCCACGAGATGTCCTCGGAATCGAGCATGGCCTGCCGGCGTTCCAGGTAGGTATCGTGGTCGCAGTCGAAGGACAGCAGACGACCCCGGTCGATCTCCACGATGCGGGTCGCCATCCGCTGCAGAAAAGCGCGATCGTGGGTGACGAAGATCAGCGTCTTGCCGAACCGGAGCAAGAAGTCCTCCAACCACACGATGGAATCGATGTCCAGGTGGTTGGTAGGCTCGTCGAGCAGCAGGATGTCGGGGTCTCCGGCGAGAGCCCTGGCAAGAAAGACTCTGCGTTTCAGACCGGCTGAGAGTAGCCGGAACTCCGCGTCGCCATCCAGGTCCACCCATCCCATAACGGTCTGGACCCGCTGATGAAGATGCCAAGCGCCGGTCGTCTCCAAGCGGTGCTGCACGCGTTCGAGGTCCTTGAGGAGAGCTGCGCCGCGTTGGGCCACTCCAACGGTGAGCTCGTGGTACTCGCGCAACAGGTCCAGATGCTCTTGTCCGCCCGAGGCCACCACCTCGTAGACAGTACCGGGCAGATGGTCCGGCACGTCCTGAGGGAGCAGCCCTACCCGTATCGCGGTGGCCCTCACGATCTCGCCCGAGTCGGGAGAGACGTCGCCGTTCAACATCTTGAGCAAGGTGGACTTGCCCGCCCCGTTACGGCCGAGCAGACCGATACGCTCACCCACCTCGACCGAGAGTGTCGCTCCGTCTAGAAGAAGCGGCCCGCCCAGGCTGAGCGAGATGTCATGGATCCAAATCTGGGGCATCAGCGGTCCTTGAGCTTCTCACACGGGTTCTCCGGTACTGCGATAAGGTAGACGGCATGACTGATGATACAAGACAGCCGCCCGAGGAACCCGCGCAACTCGCGCTGGACGCGACCGTCACCGGACCAGGCATGCGCACGGCCGACCCCTACGAACCGGGAACCCAGTTGAAGATCGAAGGCGAACGAGGGATCTTCATATATAGATACGCGACTGTCAGCAGCACCGGCCTTGTAAGCCTGCACCTCACCAGGGAGGGCATGGCGCGGGCCGTGCGGCCCGACCAGGCGCGCCCGATGAAGAGACCCCGGCAGCGGATGCCCTAAAGCCAGTCGACTGTCTCCTGACCCAGACGTGCATGCATCGGCCTCACGCCGGGTACCTCCATCCTCAAATCCCTGAAGACGAGCATGGAGGTATGCAGAGTGCGGCCGAGCTCCACAAGACCAGCCGGGAGGCCGGGAAGCCGGCCGTTCGCCGCAACAGTCGCAGCCCTACTGGCCTTCCTAGTCGTTGCGCTTGCGCCATCTACCGCGCACGCGCTCCCCTATCCCGATCTGAGTGGAGACGAATGGTATATCGAGGCGCTACAGGACCTTTCAGATGAAGGAGTGATACACGGGCGGGCCGACGGGACCTTCGGCCCCTATGACCCCATCAGCCGCGCAGAGTTCAGTGCTATGCTCGCAGACCTACTCGACTTGACTCCGGGAGAGTCTCATCCGTTCACAGACTTTCCCGCGGGCTCCTGGTACGAACCGGCAGTGGCGGCCCTCTGCCAAACCGGCCTCGCAAACGGTGTCTCTACCACAGCGTTCGACCCCGAAGGGACGATGTCACGCCAGCAGGCGGCGAGCCTGCTCATGCGGGCATTGGAGTATCGCCACAGCGTGCAACCTGTCGAAGGGCTCGACCTCACGCTCGGCGCCGAGGAAGTCGACTTCTGGCTGCAGCGATTCGGAGACCGGCAGCTCATCGCCGAAGTACACCGAGCCTCAGTCGCCAACGCCTATCGCCTCCAGATAGTGTCCGGCCGGCTCGACGGCCTCTTCTATCCGCTGGACCAGGTGACGCGCTCCCAGAGCGTGGGCATGCTCTACGCAACGCTGGTGAAGATCCCTGTGGCTCTTGCGGAGCCACCACCCCCCGCTCCTTCCTATCTATCCTATCCCGACGCGGCCTTGGGTAGCCAAGGCGCCCACGTGCTGTGGCTGGAACAGCGGCTGACCGAGCTGACCTACCGGCCGGGTCCCGTCGACGGTGTTTTCGACCACCGCACCAACCAGGCGGTCATCGCTTTTCAGAAGTGGGAAGGCCTCCAACGCAACGGCATGGTGGACCGCCAGGTGTGGACCCGGCTACAGGCGGCTGCGAGGCCGCATCCTAATCGAACCGGCTCGGGTATCTGGATCGAGGTGAACCTCACCAAGCAGGTCTTCCTATACGTGCAGAACGGCACCGTGACACGAACGCTGCCGACATCCACCGGCAGGAGCTTCACCTACCGTTCGACGCCGTACACCGTGCAGCGCAAACCCATCGCCGACGGACCTCGGTACAGGGCGCTCTACCTCAATCCGGGGAACGTTCTTGCCATTCACGGCTATCCTTCCGTCCCGGTCTACCCGGCCAGCGATGGATGTATCCGCCTGCCCAAGTGGGACATGGACGATCTGCGGGCTAACGATCCGCATGACCCCATGATCCCGGACGGAACGAAGGTCTATATCCGGTAGGGAAGCTGCACGCTGCCCGAGCTCGGCGCCGATAACGTGAGATTCGCGAGCACGGCCGCGACCCAAACCTATCCGGAGGCAAGCGGTGGAATGATGCACGAGGCAGCGGCGTCTATCTCTACGGGACTACCACGGCGACGGTGTCTGATTGCGTCCTCACAAAGAACGGGCTGATTCTCTCGAGAATCTTCAAAATGTGTAGTTGATTCTCCGAAAGTAGTGCTATTCTTGATTTGCCGTCTGTTGTATCGATGGAGGGGGTCCATCAAGTGGTCGATGGCAGCGTTAGCTTGCCTCCTGCCCTGGGCGAAGAACCTGGGGATCCTCTTGTCTCCTCACTGACCGTGGCCACCTCAGGCCTCGAATAGCGACTCTCATGAGAGAAGGCGGACAGTGACGCTGAGAGACAGCCGGTCCGCCTCCCTTCCCTTCGGAGCCCTCACCCTTGTCGCACTGCTCTGGGGCTACAACTGGGTGGTCATGAAGGTAGGTCTGGAGTGGGCTGAGCCCTTCACCTATTCCGCCTTGCGCAATCTGGTCGCAGCACTCGCGATCTTTGCGGTGGCGGTCGCCCTGCGCAGATCGCTCAGACCGAAGGCTATCGTCCAGACGGCGCTCTTCGGCATCTTTCAGACCAGCGGGTCCGCCGGCCTCGCCATGCTCGCAGTCCAGATGGGTGGGATTGGGAAGATCTCGTTCCTCACCTACACCATGCCTTTCTGGCTCTTGCTGATAGCTTGGCTATCTCTTCGGGAACCTGTCCGCGACCTCCAATGGCTCGCCGTGAGCATAGCGCTGCCTGGGTTGGTGCTGGTGGTCGAGCCTTGGAACCTGAGAGGACTCACCAGCAGCCTGTTGGCAGTCGCAGCCGGGGTCTCGTGGGCCATCGCCTCCCTGATCGTCAAACGGTTGCGTACCCGGTGCGATATCGAGCCACTGTCGTTCATCGCGTGGCAGGGCATCTTCGGCACCATCCCGCTGATCGTCGTGGCAGTGCTTACGGCGGAGAGCCTCCCGACCTGGAACGCGAGCTTCATCTCGGCCCTCGTCTTCACCTCGGTGCCCGGCAATGCCATCGCCTGGGTCCTCTGGCTCTACGCGCTCGACAAGCTGCCTCTCAACACGGCCGGTTTCGGCAGTCTGGCCGTCCCGGTGCTGGGCGTCGTCTCGGCCTGGTTCCAGCTCGGTGAGCTTCCGACCCTGGCCGAGGGCGCGGGCATGGGCATGATCGTGGTCGCCCTGGCGGTGCTTGCCGCGAGAGAACTGCACGCAGCCCAGCGGTTCGTCACTCACCGGTCGGCCGGCAAGCCCGCGCCCTCGGGGGTCGGCACGCTTTAGACCGGGCGCCGCATCATGAAGAAGCCGTAGCCGTAGTAGGCAGACCTGAGTGCACCCCCGGCAGGCCCTACCGATCCCTCCGGTACCGCACAAAGGTACCCGCACCTATCGCCACTCCCGCGACCACCATGACGAGGCCGCTGGAATCCCCCCGTGTGTACTCCACGATGCCCAAGACCACCATCACGATGGCGATCGCGGCCATCATGAAGATGCGGTTTCTGGATCCGGTCGTGCCTTTTGGAACCGAGGCCCGAGCCGTCTCCACCTCGCCGCCCGGCCGGCCGCTCTGACTGACCCTACCACGCGCCGACGCCTCTCCGGCGGCTGTCGGGGCGGAACGATGCGACACCACGCCCTTCAACCGCTGCCAGGTGAGCGCCCGGGCCGAAAGTAGGTTGCCCGCATGGAACAGGCGTCCCGCCAGCAACACTACTACGTAGGCAGTCACCGCGAGGAGCACCGCGCCCAACACGAGCTGCCACCACACCACAGGCGTCGCCCCCAGCCTCGCTACCATGGCAACCGGCGAGGTAAGCGGCACCAGGCTGAGCGCAGTGGCCGCCGCACCGTTGGGAGCATCGCTGAACACGTTCAGAAGAAGCAAGGGGACAATCAGTGGGATGAGGACCACGATCACGAACTGTCCGGCGTCGCGAGCCGTGGGCGCAAGGACGCCCAGTACTGCGTAAAGGGAGGCATACATCACGTATCCCAGCAGAAAGTAGACGACCGCCCAGGGAATCACCCGGGCGGCGAACTCGCCACTTACGGTGAGGTCCATGCCGGCGATGCTCCCCCTCGTGAGCAGCAATCCGAAGATCACGGCGAACCAGATGGCCACCTGGAGCAATCCCACGGCGGACAGGCCGGCGATCTTGCCCATCATAAGGTCTTTCGGCCGAAGGCTGACGAGGAGAACCTCAGCGGTCCGGTTCTCCTTCTCTTTTGAGACGCTCTGCAGCATGAAGCCACTGGTCATGGCGAGAGCCATATAGAGCACGAACATGAGCAGGTAGGGGAGAAAATAGGCCGACGCGGCGTCTGTGGGAGAGGTCGGACTCTGGGGAGCCAGCGACCGCGACACCGCCCCGGGGGTGGGATCCATCAGCAGCCTGGCAATCGCCTCGTCGCCGGTGATGCCGGTGTTGATGACGTAGGTGATGAGATTGCCGCCATCGATGGCCTGCAGAGGCTCGTACCGGCCTTGGACGACCGTCAACCGGCCCGAGGCCAGGTAGTCCGGGGAGATGAGGTAGTAGCAGTCGATCTCCCCTCCGGCCAGCGCCGCCTGCGCGGCGTCCTCATCATCGTAGTCGCGCACCAGTTCGGCCGGCAACCCCGACGGAGCCGCCCGCAACAGACCTCCCGGGTCAACGTACCCGACGGCCTCGATCCCAGACCCTGCGTCTGGGATGAAGCCCTCACTCTCCTCGGCTCCGGCAAACAGCTGCGGAATGAACACGAGGAGCAACACCACTGCCGGCAGCAAGAAGGTGGTAAACCAGAACGCCTTTCGCGCCAGCGTGGTGCGCAGCTCATGGCGAGCGATCAGCCAGACGTCGCGCATCACACCATCACCCTCGCGCCCTGACAGCATCGAAGAATCCCCGCAGACTCATGCGCTTGCCATAGCGGAGCATCCCCTGGCGAAACACCCGGGGAGCGGCCCAGAACCCTATGCCGGCACACAAGATCAAGATCACCCAGCTCGTGACAAGCTGCCACAAGGGGATGAGCGTCGCACCCCACCGGATGGCGATGGCGAGCAAGGACGTCGTTGGGAACAGAGTGAGAAAGACCATCAACGGGCCGTCCGGATTGCTGCCGAGCAGCGGCGAGAAGAACAAGGGGAGGAGAAAGAGCACGTTGAGCGCCCCGACCAGTTGCTGGCCTTGTCGCGAATCTGCCACCACCACCCCCAGGATGACCACCAGGTCCACAGCGAGGATGAAAAGAGGCACGAAGAAGGCCGCGAGCACCCCCACGAGGCTCCAGGGAATCTTGAGGCCGCCCATGACGTCGGTGAACGCGGCCACCAGCGACAGCCCCGCGATGATGACCACCGCCCAGAGAATCACCTGGGTCAGAGCCACCCCCACCAGTCCGGCCGCCTTCCCTGCTATGAACTCCTTGGGCGAGACAGAGGTGGTCACGATCTCTATGGTACGGTTCTCCTTCTCGTCGGTGACCGCGCGTAGCAGGTAGTTGGCCGAGGTCATGAGCGCGAAGGAGATGAAGAGACCGAGCGCGAAGGGCAGGATAAGATCGACTACGCCGGCCGAACGCTCCTCTCTGCCTCCCTCGACGGCGCGAACCACGATGTCTCCAGGACCGGCGAGAGCTCGGCGGGCCACCTCAGGCTCCAGCGACCCTACCAGGTTCGCTCTAAGAAACTCGTCGAAACGATCTTGTACACCGGCGCTGGGTTGACGTTCCCCATAGACCAGTTCGACCTGGCCGGAGTGACCGTAGTCGGGAGCCAACAGGTAGAAACCCTTGATCTCGCCGGCCGTGAGGACGGCGGTCGCCTCCTTCTCCGTCGCGAAGGCCCGGAATCCCGGGTCATTGACCTTGGTCGCCAAGACCCCGCTTCGATCCACGTACCCCAGCGACTCTACGTCTCCCGCGCTCTGCAGGGACGAGAGGATGCTGACGCCCATCATCGCTAGCATGAGCACCGGTAGGCCAAACGTGGCCAACAGGAAGCTCCGCCTCCGCACGTTCTTGCGGTATTCCTGGCGGGCTATGAGGACCGACTTACGCATCGTCACGCGGCGCGGCTCCTTCGTCGCCGGCCACCGGACGCTTGTCCCCGGCCACCACGGTTATGAAGATGTCGTCCAGTGAGGGCTCGGCCCGTTCGAAGCGCTCCAGCTTCACCCCTGGGCGGGCGGCCAGCGCCCTCAAGACCTCCTGTGGATCGGCTCCGCCCTCGAGGGAGAGCCGCCACGCGCCATCCTCCTCCCGCGCTTCGAGGACCTGCGGCAGACCCGAGAAATCCCCCTCACCCTCCACTACGACCGCGTTGGCCGCGAAATCCCGCCTGATCTCGTCTACCCGGCCGTACAGCACGGTTCGCCCACGATCGATGAGTACTATGCGGTCGCACAAGGCCTGTACCTGGTACATCTGGTGGGTAGACATGATGACCGAGCGACCGGCG